>DAINNS010000048.1:0-8646 GCA_036735765.1 Ilumatobacteraceae bacterium
GTTCGCGGCAACGTCGATACCGAGCGGTGGCGCCCCGAGAAGGGCGCGCGAGGCATCGCCTGCATCGACTCGTGCGAGCGAGACGAACGGTGGGAGTCCGAGCATTCGGCGCGCGTTGGTTTCGGTCTCGATGACGGCCGTTGGATCGGGGGCGGCAAACCGCGCAAGTGCGGGGTTCGTGGCGTCGTTCGACTGCAGGATGATGAGCGGGTCCTTCGCACCGCGCAACAATCGCGCGGCGTGAACGAGCAGCGTCCAGGCGTGCTCTCCGGCCCGATACGTCGGAGCAAAGACTTCGTTGTCGAAGTCGAGAAACGCAACGACGTCAGCGGAGTCGAGTCGATGCAACACGGCCTCGGTACCGACGTAGACACCCGCGGCGGTACCCCCGTGCGACTCTGACCCAGCCGTGATCTCACGAACAGGCCGACCGGCGGCAGCCTCGAGTTCTTCTCGAAGACGCGAGACACCCTTGCGGATCAGAGCCATCGCCGTCGCGCCGCACCTACCGCAAACGACGGGACGCTGATGACCACAGGCGGGACAGTCGAGTACGTCACCGAGAACCATCGCAGCCTCACACTTTTCACATCGGGCGATGTCCCGACATGATCTGCACGCCACCAATCTGGCGCGACCTTTCACGTTGAGCACACACGCCACGACCCTGCTTGCGTCGCGCAACGGAGCGACGAGTTCCGACGAGAGTGATCCCCCGCGCGGCGCATCGTTGTCGTCGGTGGAAGAAACCGACGTGAAGGGATCGCAGAGAATGATCCGGGGCCAATCACCCGGTTGATCGTGCGGAACGAGGACACGTGACGCTCCGGCCCAGTGCGTCGCCGACACCGTGGGAAGCGCGGAAACGAAGAGGCACGGCACACCGACGCGACGCGCGCGTTCGATTGCCACGTCACGCGCGTGCCAGGTCGGACTGCGCTCGTCTTGCAACCGTTCGTCGTGTTCGTCGATGACGACGATCGCAGTCATGTCGGGACACGGCGCCCACACGGCACTTCGCGCACCGACGACCACATCGACACCTTCCGCAGCGCGTTGCCAGTCGTCGGGCATGAGCGCAACGGAGAAGCCCTCGCGGCGCAGCGCCGTTGCAATGGTTCGCGCAGTCGCAACACCCGGACAGACAACGAGCGTGCGGCCACGCTTGAGCGCCGACTCCAACACCCCGCGCACGGGCCGCGAGGGTGGCCACACCACGACACCACCGCCGACGGCCATGAGTTCGTCGATCCCGGCGATGGACTGACGCTCGACGCGACCGGGCCGTGCGACGTTTGCCGCAGCGACGAGGTTCTTCACGCGTTTGGGCGGAGACGCGATCGTGAGGACGGCGCGAAGTGGCCCGGCAAAACGATGTGAACACCACTGCGCAAGGCCGACCACCTCGGCCGATGGGCCGACCGAAAGGACGTCGAGGATCTGCTTGAGTTCGTACGCCGCCCCATCGACGGACGGATGGTCGACCACCCAGGCGTCGACACGACGGCCGTTCAATTCGACACGGACGATCGACCCAATGGCAACGGTGCCGATGCGATCGGGAACGGCGTAGTCGAAGGTTTTGTCGATCCCGCTGACATCGGGGACGACGCGAACGACGGGCGTCAGAGTTTGAGCGCTGCCTTCAGCGAGTCGAGACGGCTGAGCTGTTCCCAGGTGAACTCGGGAAGGTTGCGGCCGAAGTGACCGTACGCGGCGGTCTTCTTGTAGATCGGGCGCTTGAGGTCGAGGTCACGCACGATTGCCGCGGGACGCAGGTCGAAGACCTCACGCACGGCGGCTTCGATGGCGGCCGGCGACACCTTCTCTGTGCCGAACGTTTCGACGAGGATGCTGACCGGGTGCGCAACACCGATGGCGTAGGCGACCTGCACTTCACAACGTGTGGCGGCACCCGAGGCGACGACGTGCTTGGCGACCCAACGTGCTGCGTATGCGGCCGAGCGGTCGACTTTCGAGGGATCCTTGCCCGAGAATGCACCACCACCGTGACGGCCCATGCCGCCGTAGGTGTCGACGATGATCTTGCGGCCGGTGAGGCCGGTGTCGGCGTGCGGTCCACCGAGCACGAACTTGCCCGTGGGGTTGATGAAGATCTCGTAGTTGTCGTTGACGAACTGCGCCGGAATGACGGGTCGAATGACTTGTTCGATGAGGTCGGGACGGATCACGGTGTCACGGTCGGCCTCGGCGCCGTGCTGCGTGGAGATGAGCACGGTCTTCAGACGAACGGGCTTGCCGTTTTCGTAGTCGAAGGTGACCTGGGTCTTGCCGTCGGGGCGCAGGTACGGGATGGCGCCCGACTTGCGCACCTCGGTGAGGCGCTCGGCCATACGGTGCGCCAGCCAGATGGGCAGTGGCATGAGGTCGGCGGTTTCGTCACAGGCGTAGCCGAACATCATGCCTTGGTCGCCGGCACCCTGGCTGTTGAGGATGTCCTCGCCGCTTTTGCCCTTGCGCACCTCTTCCGAGGAGTCGACGCCTTGAGCGATGTCGGGGCTCTGCGCATCGAGGGTGACCATGACACCACAGGTCTTGCTGTCGAAGCCGAAGAGAGCGTTGTCGTAGCCGATACCGGCGATGGTCTCGCGGGCGATCTTCGGAATGTCGACGTAGGCCTCGGTGGTGATTTCACCGGCGACGATGCACAGACCGGTCGTGAGGAGCGTTTCGCAGGCAACGCGAGCGTTCGGGTCTTCGGTGAGAATGGCGTCGAGAACAGAGTCGGAGACCTGGTCCGCCATCTTGTCGGGATGACCTTCGGTCACGCTCTCCGAGGTGAAGGTGTACTTGCTCACGGGTGCTCCTGTTTGCGGTCAGTTGATACGGGGTGAAGTGACTGCTCGACACTATCCAATACGTGTGCGGCGACGGTGCGTTTGTCGGCCAGCGGAACGTTCGAAGTGCCCGTTTTCGTGACGATGGTGACGGCGTTGGTGTCGTGGCCGAAGCCAACCTTCGGCTGAGAAACGTCGTTGGCAACGACGATGTCGAGGTTCTTGCGCACCAACTTGCCCTTCGCGTTCTCGACGAGGTTCGAGGTCTCTGCGGCGAATCCGACGAGAACCTGGCCGGGACGCTTGGCCGCGCCGAGCCCGGCGAGGATGTCGGGGGTGGGTTCGAGAACGATCGGGGGCGCTCCGTCTTCCTTTTTCCACTTTCCCTCGGCGACGGGAACGGGTCGGAAGTCGGCCACCGCGGCGGTCATGATGACGACGTCGGCCGATGCAGCGGCGGCGTCGATCGCCGACTTCATCTCGGCGGCGGTCTCGACCGACACCACGCCCACCCCTGCGGCGGGCGCGAAGTCGGCGGTGGTGACGAGCGTGACCTTCGCACCGCGACGAGCAGCCTCGACAGCGATGGCATGACCCTGCTTTCCGCTCGACCGGTTTGCGATGACGCGCACCGCGTCGATTGGTTCACGCGTGCCACCCGCGGAAACCACCACGTGGCGGCCCGCCAGATTCGATGTCGAGGGTGAAAGGACACGCCGCACCTCGGCAACGATCGACTCGGCAGACGCGAGGCGACCCCGGCCGATGTCGCCACCGGCCAGACGACCGTCTTCGGGGTCGACGATGTGCACCCCCCGCGACCGGAGTGTCGAGATGTTGTGCTGCACCGCGGCGTGCTCCCACATCTCGGTGTGCATGGCCGGACACACGACCACGGGCGCGACAGTGGCGATCAACGTTGCGGTCAGCAGATCGTCGGACATTCCGGCTGCGTACGCGGCAATGACACGCGCCGTGGCCGGGGCCACGACGATGAGATCCGCCCGCTGGCCGAGTCGCGTGTGCGGGATCGGACTCGAGTCATCCCACAGCGAGGTGTGCACGGGCTCCGAGCAGAGCGCACTGAGAGTCGTCTTGCCGATGAAACGCTCGGCGTCGGGGGTCATGATCGGCGCGACGTGCGCACCCGCGTCGACCAATTGACGACACACCTCGACGGCCTTGTACGCCGCGATGCCACCGGACACGCCGACGACGATGAAACGCCCCGAAAGGTCTCCGGCGCCCGACATGAAAGCGCTGTCGGCCTACTCGGCGGATTCGTCGCCGGCCGCGGCAACGTCGGCTTCGCCCGTGGCGGCTTCGTCGCCGGCAGGGGTGGCCCAATCGTTGAGGTACGAGTTGCCATCGACCGCGTCGTAGTAGACGTCGTCGGGCAGTTCGGTCTTCACGATCTTGTCGACTGCGATTTCCTCGAAGGCAATGCTCAGCGGCTTGCGGGCAACCGAGCTGACCTGCGGCGGGATGGAGTTGCCGAGACCGTCACCCAACTGGTTGAAGTACGAGTTGATCTGGCGCGCGCGACGAGCGCCGAGGGTGACCAATGCGAACTTCGAGTCTGCACGGTCGAGGAGTTCTTCGACGGGCGGGGTGATCATGGAATCGTTGGCGCGCATGGACCCCAAGGCTACCGACGATTCTGCCTAATTTGCCCGCTTCTTACGCTCGTGGCTGACGATCCGGGCCAACTCTTGGAGGGTCAATTCGAGGTCGTCGTTCACCACCACGTGGTCTGCCATGGCGATTCCGACGGGCTCTTCCTCCTCGGCCTTGCGGAGGCGCGCTTCGACTTTGTCCTCGGCGTCTCCCCTGCCCCGGAGTCGGCGTTGCTGCTCGAGACGCGACGGAGGCAGCAGGAACACGAGCACGGCGTCGGGATGCAGCAACTTCACCTGGCGGGCACCGTCGACCTCGATCTCGAGAACGAGGTCCCGCCCATCGATGGCCTCGGGCAAGGGTGTGCCGTAGTAGTTGCCAAGAAACGACGTCCATTCGAGAAAGCCCGATTCAGCGATGCGAGCCTCGAACTCGTCTCGCGTGACGAAGTGGTAGGCGTCATGGCGCTCTCCGTCGCGGCGGAGTCGAGTGGTCCACGACCGACTGAGCAACAGGCGTTGATCACGGGCGACGAGCGCCTCGACGATCGTTCCCTTGCCAACTCCACCCGGGCCCGAGACGATGACGACGAGTGAGGGAGTCGCGTGCAGTTCGTCGTGCCTTTCGTCCTGCATGCTGTCACATTACCGAAACATCAGCGCTGAAGTCGCGAGGTGACGTCGGACCATGACGTCTCGCCATGCGACGCCATCCACCGGTGCATGCCGTTCAGCACGCGCATCGCCGCATCAGGCCGAAGGAATGTTGCAGTTCCCACCTGCACAGCGTTCGCCCCAACTTGCAACATCGCGATGGCGTCGGCACCCGAAGAAATTCCACCGACACCGACGATGGGTACGTCGCGCAGTTTCTTGCGCACATCGTGCACCGCACGCAACGCGACCGCGTGTATCGCCCGTCCCGACACGCCGCCACCGCCGTTGCCGAGCGCCGGACGTGCGGCCTCGATGTCGACCGCCATACCCACGACCGTGTTGACAAGAGTGAGTGCGTCGGCACCCGCGTCGACCACGGACGAGGCGACCTCGACGATGCGGTCGGTGTTCGGGCTGAGCTTTGCCCACAGCGGCACTCCCGCCCCACTGCACGCCCTGACAACCGCGGCGCTGATCTCAGCGTCGTGAGCGATGATCCCACCACGGCCCTCGAGATTCGGGCACGACAGGTTCACCTCGAGCGCCGCAAGTCGTGGGGCAACGGGTGCGAGCATCGCTGCAGCGCGCGCGTAGTCATCGACCGATCGCCCCCAGACACTTGCCACGACGGTCGCACCGGTCGCTTCGAGCGCCGGAAGATCATGGGCAATCCACGCTTCGATGCCGGGCCCCTGCAGGCCGACCGCGTTGATCATGCCCGCAGGCAACGGATGCACCCGCGGCGCCGGGTTTCCCGGCCATGGCGAGTGGTAGAGCGACTTCACGACGACCGCCCCGAGGGATCCGAGGTTCATGTACGGCGCCAACTCAGCCGCGTGGCCGGCGGTTCCCGACGCGGTCATCACGGGTTGATCAAGCGTCACCGCGCCGATGCGCACCGGTTCGAAAACCTTCGCCCGCAGTCGGCCGCGCATCACTTGATCAACCCCGACACTTACCGGACCCCCGACGCGTGGTACTCCTGGATCGATCGCACGGACACCTGGCGGTCGCGCTGTTCCAGCAGACCATTGAACGCCGCGAGTGCGGCCTCGATGGTGGTCACCGACGACACACGGTTCACGTTTGCCGCCATGCGGATGGCCTGCCCATCGGAGCGCGAGCCGCTACCACGCGGCGTGTTGACGACGAACGCGACACGGCCGGCTTCGATGAGTCCGACCGCCGTGGTCTTCATGTCGCTCGCCTCGGACACCTTCGCCACGATCTCATCGACGGTGATGCCGAAACGCGAGAGGTAGTCGGCCGTCCCCGACGTCGCGGCGATACCGAGGCCGAGTTCGCGGAGTCGCTTGGCCACGACGAGACCGGCGGGCTTGTCCTTGTCGGCCAACGACAGGAAAACGAGACCCTCGGTCGGCAAGATCGTGCCGGCCGCGGTTTCGGCTTTCACGAACGCGGCACCGAACGTGGTGTCGATGCCCATCACTTCACCGGTCGAACGCATTTCCGGACCCAGCGCGGTGTCGACGTCGGGGAACCGGTTGAAGGGCAGGACCGCTTCCTTCACCGAGACATGTCCGGTCACCGGCGCGACGAGCAGGCCCTCGGCGCGAAGTTCGGCCAGGGTCGAGCCCAGCATCACACGCGTCGCGACCTTGGCGAGCGGAACCCCGGTTGCCTTGGCGACGAACGGCACGGTGCGGCTCGCGCGCGGGTTCGCCTCGATGACGTAGACGGTGGTGCCGGAAACCGCAAACTGCACGTTCAAGAGTCCGACGACACCGAGGGCATTGGCGAGCGACGTCGCATACGACGAGATCACTTCGACCACCCACGCCGGAAGATTCTGGGGCGGAATCGCGCAGGCGCTGTCACCCGAGTGCACACCCGCTTCTTCGACGTGCTCCATGACACCGCCGATCAGCACCTCGCCCGTGGCATCTCGCACCGCATCGACATCGACTTCGGTCGCGTCTTCGAGGAACCGGTCGACGAGGACGGGCCGTTCCGCCGACAGTCCACCTTCACGACCGAGCGAACCATCGCGTGCGAGTTCACGCATCGCGCGCTCGAGATGGCCCTCGTCGTGGACGATCTGCATGGCGCGACAACCGAGTACGTAGCTCGGGCGCACCAGCACCGGATACCCGACGCGCCGGGCGATGGTGCGTGCCTCTTCGAATGTGACCGCCGTCCCGCCCGGAGGCTGGGGAATCGACAAGCTGGTGCACAACGCATTCCAGCGTTCACGGTCTTCGGCAAGATCGATCGAGTCGGGGGATGTTCCGGCAATCAGGTTCGCCGGGAGTTGTGCAGCGAGCTTCAACGGCGTCTGGCCACCCAGTGTCACGATGAGCTTGGGTTCGACTCCCCCGCTCGCCGCCGTTTCGGCCTCGATCACGTTCATCACGTCTTCGTAGGTCAACGGCTCGAAGTAGAGACGATCGCTCGTGTCGTAGTCGGTTGACACGGTCTCCGGATTGCAATTGACCATGACCGTTTCGAAGCCCGCGTCGCGCAACGCGAAACTTGCGTGCACGCAGCAATAGTCGAACTCGATGCCCTGGCCGATTCTGTTCGGCCCACTGCCGAGGATGATGACTCGCTGTCGCGGCGAATCACGCACCTCGCTCTCGTCTTCGTACGACGAGTAGTGGTACGGCGTCGATGCCTCGAACTCGGCGCTGCAGGTGTCGACGGTCTTGAAGGTCGCGCGCACCCCCGACCCGAGACGTGCCGAGCGCACCTCGCGTTCGGTCGACCCGAGAAGATGCGCCAGTTGGCCATCGGAGAAGCCGTGACGTTTCGCGCGACGCCACAACGACTTCGGCAGTTCGCGGGGATTCGTCCCGCGGTGTGCCTCGATTGCGTGGCGTTCCTCGATGATCGCGAGGAACTGGTCGAGGAACCACGGGTCGTAGAGACACTTCGCGCGGACCGCTTCGATCGACAAGCCGCGACGGATGGCCTCGCCGACGAGAAAGACCCGCTCGGGTGTCGGGATCGCACAACGGTCGAGCAGGTCGGCGTCGCTGATCCCCGCGTAGTTGGCCTCGCCCGCATCGGCGTTCAGTCCGAGCCTTCCCTGTTCGAGTGACCGCAAACCCTTCTGCATGCTTTCGGTGAACGTGCGACCGATCGCCATGACCTCACCGACACTTTGCATTTGGGTTCCGAGGATTCCCGACGTGCCGGGCAACTTCTCGAAAGCCCAGCGGGGAATCTTCGTGACGACGTAGTCGATCGTCGGCTCGAAACTTGCCGGCGTCTTGCGGGTGATGTCATTGGGAATCTCGTCGAGCGTGTAACCCACCGCGAGCTTTGCCGCGATCTTTGCGATCGGGAAGCCCGTCGCCTTCGACGCCAGCGCCGACGACCGCGATACGCGCGGGTTCATCTCGATGACAACCTGCTCCCCCGTCTGCGGGTTGACGGCGAACTGCACGTTGCTACCGCCCGTCTCGACTCCGACTCGTCGGATGCACGCGAAAGCTGCGTCACGCATCTTCTGGTACTCCACGTCGGAGAGCGTCTGGATGGGGGCGATCGTGATCGAGTCACCCGTGTGCACCCCCATCGCATCGAGATTCTCGATCGAGCAGATGATGACG
>DAINNS010000049.1:0-8634 GCA_036735765.1 Ilumatobacteraceae bacterium
GCGCAAGAACCCCGACGTCGCATCCGACGATGTTGCAGCCAGTTTCCAGGCCGCGGTCGTCGACGTTCTGGCCGCAAAATTGTTGCGCGCCGCACGTGAGACGGGTGCGCGCAGCGTCGTCCTCGGTGGCGGGGTTGCGGCGAACACCTTGCTGCGCAGCGAGGTCGAACGACTTGCCACCGACGGTGGATTTCGGGTCGCCCTGCCCAGTCGGTCGATGTGCACCGACAATGCGGCGATGATCGCCGCCGCCGGTTGGTATCGCCTGCGCGACCACGGCCCGTCGAGTCTCGACATCGGTGCCGTGCCGAATCTCGCGCTCGTTGCCGACACGGTGCGCACCAATCGCGCCGCCTCCAACAGGAGCCGCAAATGACCTCGGCGTTGCGGCTCGGACGTCACACGGTGTCGCCGCCGGTGGTTCTGGCGCCGATGGCCGGCGTGACGAACGCGCCGTTCCGGGCGTTGTGTCGCGAGTTCGGGCCCGGCCTCGTCTACGTGAACGAAATGGTGATGGCGACCGCACTCGTGCACGGCAATGCACGTACCGCACGGATGGTGACGTTCGGTGCCGACGAATCGCCGCGAAGTCTTCAGTTGTACGGATCGGATCCGGTGATGATGGGCGAGGCGGCGGCGCGGCTGGCCGACAACAACCTCGTCGATCACATCGACATCAACTTCGGGTGTCCCGCCGCAAAAGTGACGCGGCGCGGTGGTGGTGCGGCCGTACCGCTCAAGCGGAACCTGTTGCGCTCGATTCTTCGCGAGACAGTGCGCAACGCGAAGGGCATCCCCGTCACGTGCAAGTTCCGGATGGGAGTCACCGACGAACTGATCACGTATCTCGACACCGGCGCGATCGCCGCCGAAGAGGGCGTCGCATGGGTTGCGTTGCACGCGCGTACGGCCGAGCAGCACTACGCCGGCCAGGCCCGGTGGGAAGCAATCGCCGCGTTGAAGAAGCACGTTCCCGACATGCAGGTGCTGGGCAACGGCGACATCTGGGACGCGCGCGACGCGCTGCGCATGATCGAACACACCGGGTGCGACGGCGTCGTCGTCGGTCGTGGGTGTCTCGGACGGCCGTGGTTGTTCCGTGATCTCGTCGATGCGTTCGGTGGTCGTGCCGTCGCCGATCCGCCGCCACTCGGCTTCGTTCTCGACGTGATGTTGCGTCACGCCAGTTCACTCATCGATTTCTCTTTCCCCGGCAAGGGCATCCGTGAGTTCCGCAAACACACCGGCTGGTACTTCACCGGCTATCCGGTCGGCGGGGAAGTGCGCCGTCGTGCCGCGCAAGCCGACACCATCGAACAGTTGCAGGATCTGTTTGCCGGTCTCGACCGCGACCTGACGGTTGTGCCGAACGGCGAGCGTGCGACTCGTGGACACACCAACGGGCCGATCCGCGTCGCTCTACCCGACGGTTATCTCGACACACTCGATGACCTCACGCCGCCCGACGACGACAGGGTCGCGGCGTTGAGCGGCGGCTGACCGCGACGATGTCGGATTCGACGCAGAGCCCGTTGTTCGTGCTGGCCTCGCGATCGCCGCGGCGCATCGACTTGTTGCGACGCATCGGTCGCCTTCCCATCATCGACCCCGCCGACATCGACGAGTCGATCCGTGACGGTGAGTCCGCCATCGACTACGTACAGCGTCTCAGCAGGGAAAAGACCCAAGCCGTGCTGGCACGGCGTCACGGTGCGGTGGTGTTGGGCGCCGACACCTGCGTCGAACTCGACGGTGTGGTGCACGGCCAGCCCTCCGACCGCGACGACGCGCGACGTATCCTGCGGACTCTTTCGGGTCGGACCCACAACGTCCACACCGCCGTGACCGTCGCCGACGGAGTCACGAGCCGGACGATCGTCGAATCCGCCCGGGTGACCCTCCAGCCACTCGGCGAGGCCCTGATCGAGTGGTATCTCGACACGGGAGAGCCCTTCGGCAAGGCGGGGGCCTACGCGGTTCAGGGTCACGGGTCGGTGCTGGTCACCGGGGTCCGGGGTCTCATGTCGGGGGTCGTGGGTCTGCCACTTGGCCCCGTTGCCGCTCTCCTCGCCGAATTCGGGGTTTAGCACTCGCCGTCTCCGGTTGCTAACGCCCGTTGGCCGGCCGTAGCATTGGCACTCGCTCCCCCTGAGTGCTAACCGCCCGTGGGGGAGCGCCAAACCGATAGACGCCCACAAACCAAGCCACATGGAGGCTGTGAAATGAACCTGAAGCCGTTGGATGACCGGATTGTTGTGAAGCCCAACGAGGCCGAGCAGACCACAGCATCTGGTCTCGTGATCCCCGATACCGCCAAGGAAAAGCCCCAGCAGGGAACCGTCCTCGCCGTCGGCCCCGGCCGCTGGAGCGACGACGAAGGCAAGCACTTCGCCCTCGACGTGAAGGTCGGCGACACCGTTCTCTACAGCAAGTACGGCGGCACCGAGGTGAGCCACGGAGGCGACGACCTCCTCATCCTCTCCAGCCGCGACGTTCTTGCGATCGTCACCAAGTAGTTCGGAGACACGCACAACATGGCAAAGATCCTGAAATTCGACGAAGAAGCACGTCGTGCGCTCGAAGCCGGCGTCAACAAACTCGCTGACGCGGTGAAGGTGACGCTCGGACCAAAGGGCCGCAACGTCGTGCTCGACAAGAAGTTCGGCGCACCGACCATCACCAACGACGGTGTGTCGATTGCAAAGGAAGTCGAACTCGAAGACCCCTTCGAAAACATGGGCGCCCAGCTCGTGAAGGAAGTCGCGACGAAGACCAACGACGTCGCTGGTGACGGCACCACCACGGCAACCGTCATCGCCCAGGCGATGGTGCACCACGGTCTGCGCAACGTCGCGGCCGGCGCCAACCCGATGGGCCTGAAGCGCGGCATCGAAAAGGCCGTTGCTGCGGCCGTCGAGTCGATCAAGGGCCAGTCGAAGGACGTCGACGACAAGCAGGACATCGCGAACGTCGCCACCATCTCCGCGGCCGACGCTGCGATCGGCGGCGTCATCGCCGATGCGATCGACAAGGTCGGCAAGGACGGCGTCGTGACGGTCGAAGAGAGCAACACCTTCGGCATCGAACTCGACTTCACCGAAGGTATGCAGTTCGACAAGGGCTACCTCTCGCCGTACTTCGTCACCGATGCCGACCGTCAGGAAGCGATCCTCGACGATCCGTACCTGCTGCTGTACTCCTCGAAGATCTCGTCGGTGCAGTCGATGTTGCCCGCGCTCGAGGCCGTCATGAAGACGGGCAAGCCGCTCGTCATCATCGCCGAAGACGTCGAGGGCGAAGCACTCGCCACACTCGTCGTCAACAAGATCCGCGGCACCTTCAACTCGAGCGCCGTCAAGGCTCCGGGTTTCGGTGACCGTCGCAAGGCGATGCTGCAGGACATGGCCGTTCTCACCGGCGGCCAGGTCATCAGCGAGGAAGTCGGCCTCAAGCTCGAGAACGTCACGCTCGACCTGCTCGGTCGCGCCAAGCGCGTCATCATCACGAAGGACAACACGACCATCGTCGACGGTGCCGGCTCGAAGGACGACGTGAATGCTCGCATCGGCCAGATCAAGACCGAGATCGACAACACCGACTCCGACTGGGACCGCGAGAAGCTCCAAGAGCGTCTCGCCAAGTTGGCCGGTGGCGTTGCCGTCATCAAGGTCGGCGCTGCCACCGAGGTCGAACTGAAGGAAAAGAAGCACCGCATCGAAGACGCCGTCTCGGCAACGCGCGCGGCCATCGAGGAAGGTGTCGTCGCTGGTGGCGGTACGGCCCTCGTGCGTTCGCGTCCCGCAGTTGCCAAGGTCGTCGAGTCGCTCACGGGCGACGAGGCCACCGGTGCACGCACGGTGTACGAGTCGCTCGTCGCTCCGGCGCGCAACATCGCCGACAACGCGGGCCTCGAAGGCGCCGTTGTCGTTCAGCGTGTCGAAAGCGAAACGGGTGCGATCGGTCTGAACGCCGCAACCGGCGAGTTCACCGACCTCATCAAGGCGGGCATTCTCGACCCGGCGAAGGTCACGCGTGCGGCGTTGCAGAACGCGGCGTCGATCGCGGCACTCGTGCTCACCACCGAGTGCCTCGTGGCCGACAAGCCCGAGAAGAACGCCCCCGCCGCAGGCGGCGGCATGCCCGGCGGAATGCCTGGTATGGGGATGATGTAGTCAGCCCCTCAGACTCAGTATGGGGATGATGTAACCATCCACTCAAGTGTGCGAAGGGCCCGGGCGAAAGCCCGGGCCCTTTCGTGTTCTCGTCGTACTCTCATGGCGTGGCATCACGACGTGAGCGGCTCGGTATCTTCCACCAGGGCGGTGATTATCTCGTCGCGGCGCTCTTGTTGTTGTCGCTCGCTCGGTCCGATTCACCCGCCTGGCCTCTCGTCATCGGTGTCGTGGGTCTCGCGAATGCAGCGATGACGCGCGGTCCACTCGCCGCATACCGTCGCGTACCGCTACCGGCGCATGCCGTGGTCGATGTCGGACTCGTCGTTGCGTGCTTGGTCGGTGCCTTCGTCGTGCGGAGCAACACCACCGACTCGCTCGTTTTGGTGTCGGCCGCGGCTCTCGAGGGAACCATCGTGTGGCTTTCCCGTACGGCCGATCGTGCGAAGGAATGACACCGTCGGTACCCTTGCGCGCATGGCCTTCGACCGTCCCGCCCCCGACCTCGCGAAGCTTCTCACCGCTTGGGAGCAGTGGGAAAAAGGCGAGGAGATGCCCGGCAAAGTGCTGGCCAACATGAAGACCGCCGGTCTCGCCGAGATCCTGCGCGAACTGCGCGATTCGGGTTGGAAGCCGTCGGCCTAGCCGACTCCCTTCGCATGCGTCCGGGGGGAAGCCAACGCATTCCACGTCCCGTCGATTGGGCGCCCGGTGGCCCCGCACCTTGGGTCGGTGCGGATCTCTCGGCTGTTCGTTCCTTCGACACGGTTGTGTCGCGTCTGGCCGCGCACAGTGCGCGATCGATCGACACCGAAGCGGCACAACAGGCGCGACCAAGCGCCGTCCTCGTCACGTTGCACCCCGGCGACGACGGTGTCGAAGTGGTTCTCACGAAGCGCGCATCACATCTGAAGAACCACAAGGGCGAAATCTCGTTTCCCGGTGGTCGCGTCGAGCCCGACGAGAGCATCCGCGAGGCCGCGCTTCGTGAAGCCGTCGAGGAAGTGGCGATGCCGGCGCACGATGTCGAAGTCGTCGGCGAACTCGATCACATTCTCACGGTGGTGAGTTCCAGCTACATCATTCCGATCGTCGGCACTCTCGACTACCGACCGCAACTCTCCGCGTCGGAGAACGAAGTGGACCGAGTGTTGCACGTGCCACTTGTCGAGCTGACCCGTGCTGACACGTACCGTGAAGAGCACTGGGTGACGCCGTACGGCAAGATGAACGTCTACATGTACCACCTCGACGACGAAACGATCTGGGGGGCAACGGCGCGCGTGCTCACCCAGATCATTCGTCTGTCGGTCGGCGTGTAGGTCAGCCCGCGAACACGCGCACGGCTGTGTAGAAGGTGTCGGCCCAGAGGAAACAGTTGTATCTCTGTGTCACACCACGTGGCGCACAAGTCGCTTTCATGTCGGCGAGAAACTGGTCGTCGACACGCTTTCGATTCGCCTCGGTGAACGCACCGATGACCTTCAGGTTGCGATAGCCAAAGTCGTGACGTTGGCAGGGGAGTCGGAAGTTGAACGATCTCCCCGTGTTTCCCACGAACGGTGCACTGCAGTAGTCGGTCGACCAATCGAGTTCGCCGTACATGCGGCGGTTTTCGCGGACGAAGCGCGGAAACTGCGTGAGTTCGGTGGCGAAGACGCCACGTTCGACGACGGAGCCGAGGGTGGCCGCAGAGTGCGGCGAAGGGGCAGCGACCGAGGCCGCCACGAAGAGGAGGGAAGCGATGAGTCCCATTCACTCTCCTTTCGTCGCTTGCAATGTGTGCGTCAGGTTCCCTTGATCGTACGCAGAGTTTGCACGGTCATCATGGCGCCCACGGCCGCCTCTTCGCCCTTGTTGTCGGTGTCGGCACAACGCTCCAAGGCCTGTTCGAGGGTGTTCACCGTGAGTACCCCGAAAGCGACGTGCACGCCGGTGTCGAGCGCGGCCCGCTGCAGACCCGAGGCCGCCTCGCCCGAGACGTATTCGAAGTGGGGAGTGTCGCCACGAATAACCGCGCCGAGGGCGATGACGGCGTCGACGCTGCCGGTTTGTGCCAGCACCTTCGCCGCCACGGGCAACTCGAATGCCCCGGGTACCCAGTGCGTGACGATGTCGGATTCACGCACGCCGTGCGATGTGAATCCGCGTACCGCTCCGCGGCGCAGCGCGTCGACGATGTCGAAGTTGAAGGTCGCACACACGATGCCGAAGCGCATCCCCGTTCCGTCGATCTTCGTGTTGTTCAGTCCGTCGTTCGGTCCGACCATGGTGGTGTCCTACTTTCCGTCCATCTCGATCAGGTGACCGAGGCGTTCCTTCTTCGTGCGCAGGTACTTCTCGTTCTCGGGCGTCGCCGGAATCTCGATGGCGACACGTTCCACGACGGAGAGTCCGTAACCGCCGAGGCCGCCGTACTTGGCCGGGTTGTTCGTCATGAGACGCAGTTCCTTCGCACCCAAGTCGGCGAGTATCTGTGCGCCGATTCCGTATTCGCGACTGTCGACCGGTAGGCCGAGCTGCAGGTTCGCATCGATCGTGTCGAGTCCCTCGTCTTGCAGTGAGTAGGCGCGGATCTTGTGACCGATGCCGATGCCGCGACCCTCGTGGCCGCGCAGATACACGACGACGCCACGGCCCTCGCCCGCGATCAGTTTCATCGCGGCCTCGAGTTGCGGTCCGCAGTCGCAACGCCTGCTACCGAAGACGTCGCCCGTCAGGCATTCGCTGTGGACACGCGTGAGAACCGCACCTCCTGCGGCGATGTCACCCTGCGTGAACGCGAGGTGTTCGATGCCGTCGATCGTGCTGCGGTAGGCGTGGCAGGTGAACGTTCCCCACTCGGTGGGAACCGGTGCGGCGCCGATGTACTCGACGAGTCGTTCGTGGTGTCGGCGGTACTCGATCAGCATCGCGATCGACGAGAGCAAGAGATTGTGTTCGGCGCAGAACTTTCGCAGGTCGTCGAGACGCGACATCGTGCCGTCGTCGTTCTGGATCTCGCAGATGACGCCCGCCGGCTCGCAGCCCGCGAGACGCGCCAAGTCGACGGCCGCCTCGGTGTGGCCCGCACGCTTCAACACGCCACCTTCGCGGGCACGCAACGGAAAAATGTGTCCCGGTCGCGCGAATGCGGTGTAGGCAATGTTTGGGTCGGCGAGCGCCGTGATCGTGGCCGCGCGGTCGGCCGCCGAGATACCCGTCGTCGTCCCTTCGATCAGGTCGACCGACACGGTGAACGCCGTGCGGTGGCTCTCGGTGTTCTGGTCGACCATCGCGGGCAGACGCAGGTCGTCGCAACGCTCGCCGGTGAGCGGAGCACACACGACGCCGGAACTGTGGCGCACGATGAAGGCCAGTTTCTCGGCGGTCGCGAACTGCGCGGCCATGATGAAGTCACCTTCGTTCTCACGGTCCTCGTCATCGACCATCACCACCATCTCGCCGCGTGCGATGGCGGCGAGAATCTCGGGTATCGGTGCAAAGCCGTTGTCGGTCTGGCTCATTTCTTGTCCTGTCTCTCTGCGAATTTCGTTGGCTCGACGACGACTTCGACGTCGTCGCCGAGTTGTTGAAGCGAAACGATGCGACCGCGCCACATGTCGGCGATGTTCGCCGCCGCGGCGCCGCTGAAAACGCTCGGTGCGTCGTCGCCACCGGCGATGGCCGGTGCGAGGTGGAAGACGTAACGGTCGACGAGGCCGCGTCGATGGAAGTCGGCCGCGACCCGCGCGCCGCCTTCGACGAGCAGCTGCAGCACGCCTTCGCCGCCGAGCGAATCGAGAAGCGATTCGAGGTCGCCCGACCATTCGGTGCACGGGTGCACCTTCGCGCCGGCGGGTGCCGACCCGAGCACGATGCGCCGCGGTGAGGGTCCCTGCGCGTCGCGCACGGTGAGCGCGGGGTCGTCGGCACGAACCGTTCCGGCTCCGACCAACACGGCGTCGCTTTCGGCACGCAGTTCGTGGACGCGCTGTCGGGCTATCTCGCCCGTGATCCAACGACTCGAACCGTCGGCAGCCGCGGTGCGTCCGTCGAGCGTGCTGGCCATCTTCAAGACCACCCACGGCCGGCCCGTCGTGCGGTGGTGGAGGTACGCCGCGAGTTGTGTCCGTACGGGTTCGGCGCACACACCGACGTCGACCGTGACACCCGCATCACGTAACTGCTCGATTCCCTTGCCGGCGACCTTCGCATCGGGGTCGAGGACACCGACCACGACTCGCTCAACACCCGCGTCGATGATCGCCCGCGTGCACGGGCCGGTGCGGCCGGTGTGCGAACACGGTTCGAGGGTCGAGTAGAGAGTCGCACCTCGCGCTTCCTCGCCGGCACGACGCAGAGCGGAAATTTCGGCATGCGGCCCACCCGGTGCCGCGGTGCAACCTTCAAAGGTCGAACCGTCGCGGGCAACGACAACGGCCCCCACCCAGGGGTTGGGGCGCGCCACGAGACGCGCCTG
>DAINNS010000050.1:0-8523 GCA_036735765.1 Ilumatobacteraceae bacterium
CGCACCGCCGCCGGTGTCACTGTCGTTGTTGATGTCGCGGAGAATGAAGAAGCCAAGGATCACGGCAACGGCCGCGGCCACCAGGCTGGCTGTCGCGTTGAAGCCCTGGGGGCCACCAAGGCCGCCTGAACCACCGCGGCGTGCACCTGCTTGACGACTCATGACGACCTCCGTCTTTGTGAACGGTTCAAAACCCCACCGTAGTTGGGAAAATGGAGCCGAGTGTGGGATTTGAACCCACGACCTACCGCTTACAAGGCGGTTGCTCTGCCACTGAGCTAACCCGGCGTGACCCGGCCCAGTCTACGGGCGACGATTCCTGAGAATTTCATAGGTGGCAAGGGCTCCGGCCACCGAGACGTTCAGCGAGGACAACTGCCCCTGCATCGGAATCGCGACGACGAGGTCACACCGCTCGCGCACGAGACGCGACAGGCCCTTTCCTTCGGCACCGAGAACCACGCACACCGGATCGCGCGCGAGATCACCGATTTCGAACAGTGACCGATCCGAGTCGTCGTCGAGACCGATCGTCCACACGCGCGCCTTCTTCATGCGTTCCATCGCGTTGGGAAGACCCGGCACGACGGCAATGTCGAGATGTTCGATGGCACCGGCTGCGGCCTTCGCGGCGGTCGGTGTGATGTGCACCGAGCGATGCTTCGGCAGAATCACGCCCGTCACGCCCGCGCCGTCGCAGCATCGCAACAACGCACCAAGGTTGCCCGGGTCGGTGACTCCGTCGAGGGCGACGAGAAACGGCTTCACTCCCCCACGCGGCTCGAGCAATTCGTCGAAGTCAGCTTCGGGAAGTGGTGCGGCGAACGCGATGACACCTTGTGGTGCCTCGCTGCGCGCCGTCTGTTCGATCTTCTTGCGCGCGACGTCGAGAACCTGAACACGAGAGTCGGCTGCAAGTTCGCGGATGTCATCGATCACGTCGGCCGCGTCGATGTCGCCGGCGATCCAGATCTCGCGCACCTTGCGCCGACCGGCGATCAACATCTCGCGAATGGCCTGGCGCCCCTCCACTTGTTCTCCGCCGAGCGACTTCTCAGAGTTCGACTTCCGCGGAGCATCACCCTGTCGGGGCCTGCCTCCGCGACCTTGTGCCGGGCGCTGACCACCACGTGAATTACCGCGCGGATTGCCGCGTTGACCGCCCCGACGTGAACCTTGTGCCATCGGATCAGTCTCGCGTGACGACGGCCGAGGCGAAACATGCGATTCCCTCGCTTCGACCGAGCGCACCGAGCCCCTCGGCGCGTCGACCCTTCACCGTCACAGGTGCTCCGGCCGCGGACGAAAGCGTGTGCTGCATCGCATCACGCACGGGAGCCAACTTGGGGCGTTCGCACACGACACTGCAGTCGACGTTGCCAATGGTCCAGCCCTCATCAGCGATCATCTTTGCGACCGCGCGGAGAATCTCGATCGAGTCGGCGTTCTTCCACTGTGGGTCGGTGTCGGGAAAGTGCTCGCCGATGTCTCCGAGACCCGCAGCGCCCAACAGCGCGTCGGCCACCGCGTGTGCGATGACGTCGGCATCGCTGTGGCCGACAAGCGTGCGCTCACCGGGAAACTTCTGGCCACCCAACACCAACACGCGGCCCGGGCTCGGGGTGTCCTCGAAACGATGGATGTCGAATCCCTGACCAACGCGCACGATCATTGCGCGCACCTGCCACGAGCCCACTCGAGGTCTTCCGCAGCGGTGATCTTGCGGTTGTCGGTTTCGCCTTCCACGACGACAACGTAACCGCCACCGGCCTCGACGACCGCCGCATCGTCGGTGGCTTCGGGTGACGAGGAATGCGCGGCACGCAGAACCGACGCGCGAAATGCCTGCGGTGTCTGCACGGCGCGCAACGTCGATCTGTCGGGTGTCGACTCGACACGGCCGGAGGAATCGACCACCTTCACCGTGTCGGCCACCGCGATTCCCGGCACCACCGCATCGACGCCGTCACGGCCCACCGCAGCGATGACCGATGCGAACAAAGCAGCGCTGGCGAACGGTCGCGCCGCGTCGTGCACGCACACCACCTCGGCCGTCTCGGGTACGGCCTCGAGACCGCGCCGCACCGACTCACTGCGCGTCGCGCCGCCCGCGACCACCACTGCTGCACCGCGCGGGACCACGAACGCAGGGTCGGCCGCATGTTCGGCGGGCACCACCACAACGACGCCCGCGCTGGCTTTCGCCGCGGTTTCGACCGCCCAATCGACCATTCGGCGCGACCCCAGTTCGCTGAACTGTTTCAAGCCACCGAAACGCTGGCCCGACCCACCTGCAACGACGATGGTCCAGACTGTCGCTGGCGGTGCGGCCATGCGGTCGAGGGTAGTACGGTCACTCTCATATGTCGCATGCTTCCGTGATCGCCGCCAGCGAGTTCTTCTCGGGCGCCAGCCCCGCCATCATCGAAGCGATCGCCGCGCAGGCCAACGAGCGCACGCTCGTGCGCAACGACGTCCTCTTCAACGAAGGCGACGCCCCCGATGCGCTCTACATCGTCCTGTCGGGCCGCATCGCCATCGCAATCGACAACAAGCCGCTCGACTCGCGTGAAAGCGTCGTCGCGCTCATGATCGCCGGCGATTTGTTCGGAGACCTCGCGCTTCTCGACGGCGGTGCGCGCAGCGCGCTTGCCCGCGCACTCGAACCCTCCAAGGTTCTTCGCATTCCCTACAGCGCGGTCGAACCGCAGTTGCGCTCGAACCCCGATCTCTTGTGGGCCGTCACCAAGGTTCTCGCCAAGCGTTTGCGCGCCATGGACGAAGCGCTCGCCGACAGCGTGTTTCTCGATGTCACGGGCCGCACCGCAAAGCGCCTGCTCGAGCTTTCGGGTGGCGCCGACGAATTCTCACTCCCCGTCACGCAGGAAGAACTCGCCGGCATGGTCGGCGCGTCACGCGAACGCGTCAACAAGGCAATCGCCAGCTTCATCCGTCTCGGCTGGCTCGAACAGCGCGACCGTCAGTACAAACTGCTCAACCGCGCAAATCTTGAACAACGCGCCAGCTGACGCTGGACGGTGAACAACGCGCCAGCTGACTAGGCGCGCTCCAACCACGCGCGGGCACGCGCAAACGCATCGGCTGCGTCGTCAGCACGGTGCACGGGCCGCGACGGATCGTGCGCAAAAGCATGCTCGGCTTCGGGGTACTCGACGACGGTCACGCCCAAGTCGCGCAGTTGCATCACCTGATCTGCAGGCGTCCACGTGTCCTTGCTTCCGATGACGGCAAGCACGCGATCGGCGTGGCCACGGCGCAGATGATCGAGTGGTTCACCGTGCCCCGGGCCCTTCCATGCGTCGGGAAGCGTGATCATTCCGTAGAAGCTGACAATGCGCGCAAAGCGGTCGCTGCGTGCCGAGTTGAAGCAGTACATCCCGCCCATGCAGAAACCCATGAGCCCGACCGTCGGCGCGGCCAGCACGTCGGCCGCCGCGTGCAGATCGGCGAGGTGCTGCTCGTCGTCGATTCCCGCGACGGCCGCGTAACGCGCAGCCACGTCGGCGTCGTCCGCGGGCTGCGCCCCGGCGTATTGGTCGACCACTGCCACCGCCATGCCCCAGTCGCGCGCCCATCCCGCCGCGAGGGCATCGAAGTGCGGGCGAATGCCGAAGATGTCGGGCGTGACGACGAGGCCGATCCGGGGCGAACCCTCGGGTCGGACGACTTCGGCGGCGGTTCCGGACGGGAGGGTGATGCGCATCGCCAGATTCTTTCACCGGTGAGACCTGCGGTGAGACCCGCACCCACGGCCTCGGAGAGGGCGCGAGCGCACCGTCGCGCGCATGGCAACTCACTCCACATCACACGTTCCCCTTCCCACCGACCACGCCCTCATTCGCACCACACGCTCGGGCCCGATCATGAAAGGACTCCTCGCCGACTGGGAAGCCGCGACGCGCAGCCCGCGGGCACTGCGGCGGGCCAACGCGTGGGGTCTCCCCGGCGGGCCGGTCGAACGCCTCGACGACATGGTGGTGCGCGCCGGCTTCGGCGGACGTCACGATTGCGACGAATCCGATGCCTATCTATTGGAGTTGGTGCGCCTGGCCGCCACCGACCGGCTGGCCGCGCAGATCGTCCTTCACCGGGTCCTTCCCCCGGTGATCTCGATCGCGCAGCGCCGCGGCAAGAGGCACGCGGGTGGCATCGAGGGTGCGATCGGCGACCTCGTCACGCAGGCCTGGTTCGTGATCTCCTGCTACCCCGTCGAACGTCGGCCACGCAAGGTTGCGGCAAACATCGTCCGGGACATCGAGTACCTCGAGTTCGTCGCAGGCAAGCGAGCACGGCGTACAAAGGTCGAATTCATCGACCACGATTACTTCACCTCGGGTGATCTCGGAACCGCCGCATTCGGCACGTCGACACCTCCCGAAGAGGATGACGTGCACAACTTCCTCATCGACCTGCAGACGCACGGCGTGAGCCCGCTTCGCATCGGCATCATGCAATTGATGTGCGACGGCTGGCAGGGCACCGACATCGGCCGACACTTCGGCATGAAGGAAAGAACCGTGCGCTGGCACAAGGCCGCTGCGTTGAGGGCAGTGCCGTCTTGGGTGGAAGAGTTCAGGCCCGTTGGCGCGAAGGATGCCGAACAAGATTGCGGTGCCGCGGTGTGAATCGACGCAAACGCAGGCTGTTCGTCACGACGAAAACGCTGGAGAACGCCATCGCAAGCCCCGCCCACATCGGATTCAGACGACCACTTGCCGCCACCGGAATCGCCGCGGCGTTGTAGGCGAATGCCCAGAACACGTTCGCACCGATGGTGCGCAGCGTTGCGCGCGACAGTTCGATCGAATCGGCCACCAAGCGAAGGTCACCACTGACGATGGTGAGATCACTCGCCTGCATCGCGACGTCGGTGCCCGTACCCATCGCGATGCCGACATCGGCCTGCGCCAATGCAGCTGCGTCGTTCACGCCGTCTCCGACCATCGCCACCGCATAGCCACGTTCCTGAATCTCACGGATGACGTTGACTTTTTCGTGCGGCAACACACCGCCGCGCACGTGGTAGTCGTCGGTCTCGATGCCAACCTGACGCGCGATCGCCATGGCCGTTGCCTGCGTGTCACCTGTGAGCAGCACCGGCGCCATGCCCATCTTGCGCAGCAGCTCGATTGCCTCGACCGACGTTCCCTTCGGCGCGTCGGCCACCACGCAAACGGCCCGTGCCTGGCCACCCCACGCCGCCACCACCGCGGTGTTGCCCTGTTCACGTGCTTCGGCGAGCGCGGTGCGCAACGGCCCGGGCACCAGAATCAATTCGCCCTGCAGCAGGCGTTCCTGGCCGACGATCACCGTGACACCTTCGACGACGCCACGGGCACCCATCCCCGCGAGCGCATTGAACTGCTCGACGCGCGGAAGATCACCGAGTTCACGCAATGCACCCTTGGCGATGGCTTTGGCAATCGGATGTTCGCTCGCGAACTCGACCGCGCCGATGTAGCGCAGCGCGTCGCGGCGGTCGACTCCGGGGGCACAGACGACGTCGCGCATCTGCATCACGCCCGTTGTGACCGTGCCCGTCTTGTCGAACACCACCGTGTCGATGCGTCGCGTTCCCTGCAACACGTCGACGCCCTTGATGACGACACCCATCTGCGCCGCGCGACCACTACCGACCATCAGAGCCGTCGGAGTCGCAAGGCCGAGTGCGCACGGACAAGCGATGATCAGCACCGCCACTGCCGATGTGAACGCCTTTGCCGCATCGCCGTCGACGATCAGCCAGCCGAACAACGTGATGATCGCGATCAACAGCACCGCGGGCACGAACCAGGCACTCACGCGGTCGGCGAGACGCTGCACTGGAGCCTTCGAGGCCTGTGCCTCGCGCACCAACTTGGCCATCTGCGCAAACGTCGTGTCGGCTCCCACGCGCGTGGCCCGCACCATCACGCGACCAGTCAGATTGATGGTGGCACCCGTGACCGCGTCACCCGGCACCACGTCGACCGGCACGCTCTCACCGGTGAGCATCGCCACGTCGACCGACGAGGTTCCGTCGACCACCTCGCCGTCGGCGGCGAACTTCTCGCCGGGCCGCACCACCAAAACGTCCCCAACAGCAACCGACTTTGCGTCGATCTGAACTTCCTTGCCATCGCGCAACACGGTCGCCGACTTCGCTCCGAGCGCCAGCAACGCACGCAACGCATCGCCTGCAGAACGCTTGGCCCGCGCTTCCAGATATCGACCGCAGAGAATGAACACGGTGACCGTTGTGGCGACCTCGAAGTACACGTGGTAGCCGTCGCCGTGGTTCATGCCGAGCATCGAGCCCATCGACCCCCACATGTGGGCCGCGTCACCCCACACCAACGCCCACACCGACCACGCAACGGCAGCGATGACGCCGATCGAGATCAACGTGTCCATCGTCGCGGTGCGATGCCGCAGGTTCACCGCGGCCGACCGGTGGAATGGCCAGGCCCCCCACGTGACAACGGGTGCACTGAATACCAACGCCCACCATTGCCAGTAGTGGAACTGCCAGGCCTCGACCATCGAGAACAACGCAACGGGAACCGCCAGCGCCAACGACACCAGCAAACGCCGCCGCAGCACTTCGAGGTCTTCTTCGAATTCCTCGTCACTTGCGCCGAGCGACGTTGACTCGGCGTCGCGTACTTCCGCGCCGTAACCGATTTCCTCGACTGCGCCGATCAGTCGATCGACCGGTATGCCGCGCAACAAGTTGATGGTGGCGGTCTCGGTCGCGTAGTTGACCGCGGCCTGCACGCCTTCGATGTCGTTCAAATGGTCCTGGATGCGCGCCGCGCAGGCGCCGCAGGTCATACCCGACACCGAAAGTTCGATCGAGTTCGGTGTGTCGACCGCGGTCACTTCGCGTCACCACCAAAGTTCGGTGGCCGCTTCGCGAGGAACGCCGCGATGCCTTCTTGTGCATCGGGCGTCGTCGCGGCGGCAGCCATCACGCCCACCGCGTATGCATACGCCTCGTCCTGCGACATATCGATCTGCCGATAGAAGGCCTGCTTGCCCAACGCCTTCGAGTGCGCCGACCCGCGCGTTGCACGCGCCAACAAGTCGTCCACCGCAACGTCAAGCTCATCGAGAGGAACCACAGCGTTCACGAACCCCCACTGCAGCGCGGTGTGGGCATCGATTGCATCACCCGTGAGCGCCATCTCGAGAGCGCGCTTGCGACCCAGGTTCCGCGCAACGGCGACCAAGGGTGTGTGACAGAACAACCCGCCCTTGCCTCCGGGAATCGCGAACGACGCGTTGTCCGACGCGACCGCCAAGTCGCACGTCGCCACCAACTGGCATCCGGCCGCGGTTGCCAGCGCGTGGACACGGGCGACCACCACCTGTGGGATCGACTGCACCACCTTCATCATTCGCGTGCAGGTGTCGAACACGTCGAAAGTGGCCGAGTAGTCGGCGCCCAGCATGTCGCCGAAGTTGTGCCCCGCCGAAAACACCGGGCCCTCGGCGGCCAACACGACACCCGTCGCATCGGTCTTGCCCGCGGCCACGAAAGCCTCGGTCAGTTCGCGCAGCACCGGGAGCGACAGCGCGTTGCGCTTCTCGGGCTGGTCGAGCGTGATGCGCACCACCGATCCGGCGCGCTCGAAGCGCACGACCTCTCCCATACCTCTTATTCTGCCCCACGTGGCTCCGCGACCCTCGAAGATCTGTGTCACATGTGGTCTTCCCTTTACCTGGCGCAAAAAGTGGGAGCGCGACTGGGAACACGTGAAGTACTGCAGCGACGCCTGCCGGCGCGGCAAGCCCAGAAACGCCCGTTGAGCCGGTGCCGTCGGGGAGAACTAGCCTCAGAACCATGGGGGCAGACGCGATTCTCGAAGCTCATCTCGCGGCACATCCCGACGTACTGGAACAGTTGAACCTCGCACGCGACGCTGCGTGGGCCACGGTCGACAACCGTCTCCTCGGTCTCTGCGAACAGCGCATACGCGAAATCCTCGGTGTCGCCGAATCGGTGCAACTCGCGAACTGGTACGCAGACTCTGCCCTGTCACCGGCCGAGAAAGCCTGCCTTGCATTCACCGAGGAGTACATGATCGACGTCGCCAACCTCTCCGATGAGACTGCGGCGGCTGTGCGCGCCGAACTCGGCGACCAGGCAATGGTCGACTTCGTGTCGTCGCTTCTCGTCGTCGAACAACGCCAACGCATCGCTCTCACCTGGGCAACCGTCTTTGGAGATTCCAAATGAGCAGTCGTACACCTCGCGTCGCTTCCGGTACCTACGCCGCGGTCCCACTGCGCAAGCCGCTCGGCGACTGGCAGGCCGCCGTCGTTCGCATGTCGAATCTCGATCCGGTCACCACCGAGATCGTGCGCATGCGATGCGCCGTCTACCACGATTGCAAGACTTGACTCAGTGTCCGCTTGGCGGTCGCCAAGCAACAAGGTCTCGATGAACCCACCATCGAAAAGGTCAAGGCCTACGAGGCCAGCGACCTTCCCGAGCGCCACAAGGTCGCCCTTCGCTTT
>DAINNS010000051.1:0-8491 GCA_036735765.1 Ilumatobacteraceae bacterium
GTCGGCGCACATGCGCACAGTGCCGCCAACATTTCGGCGCGCGACAGCGCAGGTAGCCCCCGTTCGCGTGCGGCTGCCATCTCGATGTTGTCGGCCGGCACGCCTGACGACGCACACACTGCGTCGCAGCCGTCGACGAAGGACGCGCGGTGACCCACGTGGACTTCGATCCCTTCGGACCTCAACGCTGCCACGACGTCGCTCTCACGTACGTCGCTTCCCGACACGACGTGGCCCGCGCCGTGCAGCGCCCGGGCGAGCGCGCTCATTCCCGGCCCGCCGATGCCGACGACGTGGAGACGACGTCGAACGTCGAGCGACGGCGCATTCGATCGCAGTGCGGGTGTGTCACCGAGGATCGCATTCACCAGTGCGGAACCGCGATGCGCGTCACCCAGTGCACGCGCGGCGAGGCTCATGCGTTCGCGACGACCGCTGTCGATGCGCAGCTGACGCACCTCGTCGGCGAGTCGCGCCGGATTCAAATCCACCTCGGCGACGAACGTGGCGGCGCCGATTCCGGAGAGTTGACGGGCATTGTGTTCCTGGTGGTTCTCCGCGGCTGCCGCCCACGGCACGACGATGGCGGGAACACCCACCGTGGCGAGTTCGGCGACGGT
Source organism: Ilumatobacteraceae bacterium (assembly GCA_036735765.1). Taxonomy (GTDB): domain Bacteria; phylum Actinomycetota; class Acidimicrobiia; order Acidimicrobiales; family Ilumatobacteraceae; genus F1-20-MAGs119. The sequence goes on from DAINNS010000051.1 coordinate 621, forward strand.
GCTCGCACCGGCTCTGGTCACCATCACGTCGCACGCGGCGTACAGCGCGGCCATGTCGTGTTGGTACGCAACCGTGATCCATCGACTCGAAGCATGCGGGGCCGGCGCGGTGTCGAAAAAGCGCGGACCAGTCACGTGGTACCACACGACGTCGGCGAGATCGGCGGGCACGTCCGCCGCGAGGCTCGCGATCGTTTCGTTCAGAAGCCCGGAACCGAGCGAACCACCGACCACACCCACGACGAACCCATCGGCGGGCAAGCCGAGCAACCGGCGCGCCGACTCGCGTTCACCCGCGCGGTCGAGCATGCGAATTGCCCGCCGCACCGGAGCGCCGGTGACAACCGCGTCATCGAGTGGTGACGTCGGGTCGGCCACGGTGACGGTGTCGGCATGCCGCGCCTGGCGACGTGTGGCGAGGCCGGGGCGCGAGTCGTACGAAACGACGACGGTGCGAATACCGAGCCGACGTGCCGCCCACATCGCCGCGACACTGCCGTACCCACCAACCGACACGACGACGTCGGGGCACAATTCGCCGAGCAACTTCTTGCAGCGATGGCGCGCGGAGATGAGTCGGCTGATCGTTCCGAGGTTGGCCACGATTGCCGACGGCGAGAACGAACGCTTGAGACCCGTGACGGGCAGCAATGTGTGCGGGTACTCGGTCTCACCCAATAGTTGACCGTCGACGCCGCGCACGGTGCCGACGAAGTGGATGTTGCCGGCCGGGACTCCCCGTTCTTCCAGCATCTCGGCGATGGCGAGCGCGGGAAGCACGTGGCCGCTGGTGCCGCCGCCGGTGATGACGACGGATGTCACGAACGACTCACTTCATGTTGCGCGCGACGTTCAGCAACAGACCAGCCGCCGCCATCGACACGAGAAGCGAACTGCCTCCGTAGGAGATGAACGGCAACGTGAGGCCCGTGACCGGCATCGTCGCGGTGACCCCACCGATGTTGATGAAGGCCTGGACCGCGAACCATGACGTAATTCCACCAGCAATCAGGGCCCCAAAGACGTCTCTCGCGCCGAGAGCCGCCTGAATGCCGAAAAGTACGAGTCCGAGGAACATGCCGAGCACCGCGATGACGCCGAGCAGGCCGAATTCCTCGGCGATGATCGCAAAGATGAAGTCGCTGTGGGCCAACGGCACGTAGCCCCACTTGCCGGCACCCTCGCCGACGCCCACACCCGTCACGCCACCGTTCGCGATGCTGATGAGCGACTGGTACACCTGGTAACCGTCGTGCAATTTTGTCTCGTCGAGATTGAGGAACGCCGTCCAACGGTCGCGCCGGTAACCGACCCGCATCACTTCGACAACACCCGCGGCGCCGATGAGACCACCCGCGGTGATGAGCACCGACACCTTCGTACCGGCGATGAAGAGAACGCCGAAGACGATCGCAGCAAACACGATCGCACTTCCCAAGTCTTTCTGAATGACACAGAGGCCGCAGGCGATCAACAGGAAGATGAAGACCGGCCTGAAAGTGCGACGAAGATCGTCAACTTCGCGGAAGCGTTCGGAGAGAACCTTCGCGCACACGAGCAACATCGCGATCTTCAGAAACTCGGAAGGCTGGAAACCGAGCACGCCCGTTCCCACCCAGGCCCTGGCACCACGCACCTCGACGCCCCAACCCGGCACGAACGGGAGAAACATCCCGACCACCCCGATGCCGAAGATGGCGGGCGCCCACTTTCGCCAGACGAGATACGGCATGCGGTAGGTGAAGAACATCACGAAGGCGCCGATCGTCGCCCAGAACAATTGCTTGTTGAAGATGTACATCGGTGAGTTGCGGCTGTGGAGCATCGACACCGACGAAGCCGACAGCACCATGACGAGACCGAACATCACGAGCAGGATCGTGATCGCGAGAATGCCGAAGAACGCCGCGGGCGGCGGCCCGGAGGTGAGTTTGCGGTTCTCGGCGATACCGGTGCGCTCGAGGGTCGCGCGTCGACGCTCGGCAACGGACATGTTCCCCTTCATTTCGGGGTCGAGATTTGCAGGTTTCATCGTCGAAGTCATTGATGCTCACCTTCTCCGATCGTGTCGCCGATCGTGCCGGCGACGTGTTCGCGCACGAGGCGGGCGAAATCGCGCCCACGCTCTTCGTAGTTGCGGTACCAATCGAAACTGGTGCAACCCGGTGACAACAGCACCACGTCGCCGGCCGAAGCAAAAGCCGCCGCGCGTTCGACCGCCTCGGCCATTGAGCCCGCGATGACCGAGGGGCAACGCCCGCCGAAATGACCGACGACTTCCGCGCCGCTTTCGCCGATCCCGACCACCGCTTTGACCGATGTCCCGACCTGGGCAATTCCCGCGAGGTCGAGACCCTTGTTCCGCCCACCCGCGATGAGAACTATCGATGGGAACGCCCGCAGTGCCGTCGCCACGGCGTGCGGCGAAGTTGCCTTCGAGTCGTCGACCCACGACGCACCCGCCGACTCGGCGACGAACTCGATGCGGTGGTGCGATGGCCTGAACGTCGCCAGAGCGGCCGCGACGCCTTTCATCGAACCGATGCCCGACTCGAGCACCGTCGCCGCCGCCGCCAGAGAGTTGGTGATGTCGTGCGGGAGTGCGCGCGGCATCTCATCGGAACCGATGATTTCCGACCCTGTGGCGATCAGCCGACCGTCACGACACGCGTAGACGTCTTCAGCGTCGAACCCGAAAGTCACGACCCTCGCGCGCGTTGCCCGGGCCGCTGCCACGATCGACGGGTCGGCAGACGGTGCAACCGCCACGTCGGTTGCGGTGGCGGCTGCCCAGATTCGGGCTTTCGACGAGCGATACGACGCCATGTCATGGTGCCAGTCGAGGTGGTCGGGGGCGAGGTTCAGCCATGCCCCGGCTTCCACGCGAAAGTCGCGCGTGAGGGCGAGACGGAAACTCGAACACTCGACGACGAACGCATCGACCTCTTCGTCGAGAGCGGCGATGAGTGGCGTCTCGGTGTTTCCGACCGCGGCGACCCGTCGGCCCGATTCGCGGATCATCGCTGCGGCGAGCAGTGTCGTCGTTGTCTTGCCGTCGGTACCCGTGATGCCGATCATCGGACGGGGTCCTCCGACTCGCTCTTGTTCCCAGCGGTACGCGAGCTCGATCTCCGACAACGACTCGCGGCCGAGGTCGTTCGCCACCGTGAAGAGTGGATGCGACTCGGCAACACCGGGGGCTGGCATGACGAACTCGACGCCCTTCACGAGGCTCGACAGGGTCCCGAGGTCCGGCGCGATGGTCAGGCTCGCACCGAGTTCTGCTGCCAGTGCGACGTGCGCTTGGTCGTCCTTGTCATCGACGAGAACGGGTTCGATCCCACGGGCGGCGAGTGCGCGCGCGACCGCGGTTCCGGCGATACCGAGGCCGAACACCAGTGCCTTCAACTTCAGCCCACCTGCCGGGTGAAGTCACCGATGAACAATGCAAGCGCGGTGGCCACACAGATTCCCTGGATGATCCAGAATCGAATGATCACGCTCGTCTCAGGCCACCCGATGAGTTCGAAGTGGTGGTGAATCGGCGACATGCGCAGCAGTCGCTTCTTGCGCCCTGACGCCTTGAACACTCCCATTTGCACCGCAACCGAGCCGGCTTCGAACACGTTGATGCCACAGATGAGCACGAGCAACAAGTGAGTGTTCGTCGTGACCGCGAGCAAGCCGAGGGCCGCACCGATACCGAGCGACCCGACGTCACCCATGAAGATCTTGGCGGGCGCCGCGTTCCACCACAGAAAACCACCGCAGGCGCCGGCAAAGGCCGCGGCGAGAACCGCGAGATCGAGCGGGTTGACGAGTCCGTACAGTTCGGGGTTACGAAAAGCCCAATACGCGATGATCGTGTACGCGAGGAACGACAGCAGAGCCGAACCGCCCGCGAGACCGTCGAGTCCGTCGGTCACGTTCACCGCATTGGTGGTGCTCCAGACCATCACCGCGCCCCACACCACCCACACGGGCCACGGAAGCTCCCATCCGGGGTTGTCGGCTCGAGTCAGCGAGAAGTTCTCACTGACATTAGTCGCCGCAGCGAGCCACCAGAGAAAGAGCAAGGTGAGTCCGAAGGTGATGTAACCCTTCTTCTTCCAGAAAATCCCACGGTTGTGTGCCTTGCGCACCTTGATGTAGTCGTCGAGAAAACCCATCGCCGCCATGACGACGATGCAGGCCCACATGATGAGTGCTTGGTCGGAGAAGGCGAGTCCGTCGCGGATGTGGGCAACGGCCCAGCCGACGAATGCCGACCCGACGATTGCAACACCACCCATCGTGGGTGTGCCCTGCTTGAAGTTGTGATGGGTCGGCCCACGATCCTCTTTGCCGAGAATCGGCTGGCCGCGCCCGATGCGACGGAAGAACGAAATGAGGTAACGGGTACCGAAGAGCGAGACGAGCATCGCCATCGCGCCGCCGATGAATACAGCGATCAATTCGCACCTCCCATGACCCGCAGAAGTGCACCGCGCGCCTCGTCCATGTCGTCGAAGTCGTGTGTCACCGTACCAATCGTCTGACCCCGCTCGTGGCCTTTCCCCGCGATCACGACGACGTCTCCTGCCGACATGCGCTCACTCACCTTGCGCACCGCGAAATCGATGGCTTCGCGTCGGTCCAGGATCACGTGAAACTTTTCACCGCTCGATGCTCCCGCGACGACCTCTCGCGCGATGGCGGCAGGCTCCTCGGATCGCGCGTTGTCCGTCGTGACGACAACGACATCAGCGAGGTCGCCCGCGACGGCACCCATCAAAGGACGTTTCGACGCGTCACGGTCGCCACCACAACCGAAGACCACGGTCAGCGTGGCACCAGCGGGCAGCGTCGACCGGGCCGATTCGAGAACCGCGCGCAACGAATCGGGGGTGTGGGCATAGTCGACATAGACCTCGAATGGTGCGTCGACATTGACACGTTCGAGGCGGCCCGGAACTCGACCGAGCGACGCAAGACCACCGACGATGTGCGCGTCGTCGACGCCCATCAGCCGCGCGGTGGTCGCCGCGGCGAGCGCGTTGTACACGTTGTGGCGCCCACCGAGCGAAAGCACGACATCGAGACCACGCCACGAGAATGCATTCGATTGCAGCGACTCCGACAGCTTCGAAACGTCGTCGATTCCGTACGGGTGAACGTGCTCAGCGCGACCCTCACCAAGCATCCGCTCGATGAGGACACGACCGTGTTCATCGTCGACGTTGACGACGGCATCGTCCGCGACGCCCGCGGCGAAGAGTCTCGCCTTCGCCTCGAAGTACGAGTCGAGCGACCCGTGGAAGTCGAGGTGGTCGTGGCCGAGATTCGTGAAGACGGCCGCACGGAAGGTGATGCCGTGGGTCCTGTCGAGAACCAGCGCGTGCGAAGTCACCTCCATGACCACCGATCGTCGACCCGCAGCAATCGCCCTGCGTATCTCCCTCTGCAATTCGGTTGCCTCGGCAGTCGTTCGTGGCCCGCTGAGCGTGCCGAAAACCACCGGCGACACACCCGCGTGGTCGAGAATCGAGGCGAGCATCGCGGCGGTGGTGGTCTTGCCGTTCGTTCCGGTGATGCCGATGACGGGCACCTCGCGCGACGGGTGGCCGTGCACTTCGGCCGCACACACGGCAACGGCACGGCGTACCGCCGACGGATCGACGACGATTGTCGGGACGTCGATGTCGGAAACGGAACGAGTGACGAGAAGCGCCGACGCACCATCACGCACCGCCGAAGCGGCGTGGTCATGGCCGTCATGCACTTCACCGACGACGCAACAGAACAGCGAGCCCGCTGTGACCTCGCGTGAGTCGACGTGAACGTCTTGGACGTCGGCGTCTCCGGTGCGCGAGACGAGCCAACCCTTGCGTTCGAGTTCGGTGGCCAGAGCGGAGAGCTTCACCGTCGGAACCGCCTAGTGCCCCGACTCACCGGCCCGCGCGTACGGGTCGATCTTCGCGCACGGCTCGGTGGTGGCCGGTGGCTTGATACGAAGTTCACGCGCGACGAACGCACCGATGTCGGAGAACACGGGCGCAGCCGCCGTACCACCGAAGCGATCACGCGAACCTGCGTCGGGTTCGTCGATCGAAACGAGAATCGTCACCTGGGGGTCTTCGGCGGGAAGGAATCCGACGAAGCTCGCGAAGTACTTGCGGCCCGTTTGGTCGGAACCGTAGGTGCCGTCCTTTTGCACCTTGTAGCCGGTTCCCGTCTTGCCGGCGACGGTCAGTCCGGGAATCTTCGCGAGCGTGCCCGTTCCGAAGCAGACGACGTCACGCATCATCATGTTCATCTGTGTCGCAGTCTCTTGCGTCAACACCGGCCTCGTCGACGACGCAGAGACATCACGCTTGCGACCTTCTGCATCGATCGTGGCCTGCACGAGTCGCGGAGCGACGTACGTGCCGTTGTTCGCAACCACGTTGACCGCGGAGACGAGCTGCAGCGACGTCGAAGCGAAACCGTATCCGTAGGCGACGGTGATCTTCTCGGTTCCCTGCCACTCTTCGGAGGGCCGCAGGATGCCGGCGCTCTCGTTCGGGAAGTCGAGGGCCGTCTTGTCGCCGAAGCCGAACGCGTGGAGATACGACTCGAGCGTCGAGGTCGACACGCGCTGGGCGGTGAGGACCGTACCGAGGTTCGACGACTTGACGAGGATCTCCCGCACGGGCATCTCCTGGGTCGGGTGTGGATACGCGTCGCGGATCACGTACTCGTCGAACTTCTGGATTCCGGGCACATGGAAAACGCTCTCGGGGGTGACGGCGCCCTCGTTCAGTGCGGCCGCGATACTGAACACCTTTGCGGTGGATCCCGTTTCGTGGGCCTCGACAGCCGCGTAGTTGCCGCTGTTCGAATAGGTACCGTCTTCCTTCTTGCGAATGTTCGACATGGCGTAGATGTCGCCCGTCTTCGTGTTCATCACGATTGCGGTGCCACCGCGCGCACCAACCTGACGCACCCGCGCCAAAAGGGTCTGGTTCAATTGGAACTGGATCGATCGGTCGAGGGTCAGGACGAGGTCGTTGCCGGGCACGGGTTCGACTTCGACATTGCTCGCGCCGGGAATCGAGCGGCCGTCCTTGTCTTGTTCGCGCACGAACCGACCGTCCTTGCCGGTCAGCACATCGTTGTACTGCGCCTCGAGACCCGCGATTCCGACTCCTTCGGTGTCAGTCGTACCCACCACCGCCAATGCAGATGGATCCACGACCATACGGTCGGGTTCTTTGTAGGCGCCGACTCCGGGCAGACGCAGATCGGTCACCGCCTTCGCACGCTCGGGCTCGATCTGCCGCGCCACGAAAGTGAAACTCGATGCCCTCGCGGTCAGGTCGGCGGCAAGTTCCTGTTCGCGTGCGGCATCGAACTGCATGAGGCCGGCGATGGCACGCGCCGTACCGGCCGGGTCGACCACCATCGTCGGGTCGGCATAGAGCGTCATCTTCGGAACGGACATCGAGATCTCACGACCGTTTCGGTCGAAGAGCGCTCCACGTTCGGCGCGCAAAGTCGTGGTTCGCATGCGCGCATCGAGGCCGGCCGCACGGTATTGGTCGCCCGACACGGTCTGGAGATACCCGACCTTCGCGAGAAGTCCCGCGAGGAGGATCATCAAGATCGCAACCGCCCAGCGGAGACGGCGCTTGATGATCGGAGTGGCCTGACGAGTCTTCGCAGGTCGAACGAGAACGCGCTGAACGAAGCGCAGTCCGGGGCCGCGACGCGACCGACGCCGCCCGGGAGCACTCTTGCGTGTCCGCGACTGCGGTGCGGGTCGCGGATGGCGCGCCGGCACAGGTTTGCGCGATGCCGGACGAGATGACGGACGTGACGACGGACGAGACGACGGACGTACAGAACGACGC
>DAINNS010000052.1:0-8264 GCA_036735765.1 Ilumatobacteraceae bacterium
TTGCGCGCGTGCTGGTGGAACGGCGGGTCGGAGGTGATGGGCGGCGCGCCACCGATGGGAGCAGGCGGTGCATCGGGGTTGTCGCTCGGCTTCACCGTGGCGACAACGACGCCGCGACTGGAGAAGTGATCGGTGTCGTACGCAATTTCGTGTACGAGGTCGTGCGTGGTGGGCAGCCATGTGCCGCCGTAGCGCTGCGTGTGCGCCACGGGACAGGTGCCGCGGAGCTGGTCCCAGATGGCGTGCGCGTTCTTGTTGTATTCGGGGTCGGCATGGTCGAAGTCGGTGGCCCAGTCGCTGACCGGTCCGTAAATCGAGTTGTCATCGAGATATGTCACTGCGTCTGCCCCAAGTTCTTGGCCGCTGGGTGAGCCAACGGTCACGTCGGTTGGGCTAATGGTACCCATCGTGAGACAAACTCGCCTCATGCGTCTCAATTTTGTGATCCTTCTCCCACCGTCGGAGGGGAAAGCCGAGGGCGGTCGCCCGCGCACCAAATGGAAGCCGGCGAGCGGCACGTTCGGGTCGGCACTCGGCAAGCACCGTGCGGACGTGGTGGCTGCGCTGGCTGCCCACCGTGGCGGTTCGGCCGCGCTCTTGGGGGTGGGCGGCAAACACCTCGAGCGGGCCCAGGCCGCGAACCGCGCTCTTGTCGGCGCGCCCACGCTGGCGGCCGCCGAGCGCTACACCGGCGTCGTGTGGGACCACCTCGACCTCGCGGGACTGACCGCTGCCCAGCGCGAGCGGGCCCTGTCGCGGATCATCATTCCGTCCGGACTGATGGGAGCGAGCCTCGCTGGGGACCCTGTGCCCGACTACCGACTGAAGATGGGTGCGCGGCTGCCCGGCTTCGGGGGCACCTTGGCGAAGTGGTGGCGCGACGCCGTCAGTGACGCGATCAACGACTACGCGCGCGGTTGCCTTGTCGTCGACCTGCTGCCGACCGAGCATCGCGGCGCGTACTCCCCCGACCCGACGCTGATCACCGACCACGTCGTCGTCGACTTGGTCACGCCGACGGGCAAGGCGGGTGGTCACGACGCAAAAGCGGCAAAGGGGCGCTTGGCGGGGCATCTGTTGCAGTCGAGTCCGATGATTGCCTCGCACAAAGACCTGATTGCCGCCACCAAAAAATTCTCGGATCAACACTTCCGCGTTGTGACAAAGGTCAACTAACTTCGGCGCGCATGGAACGCCAGTTCGCAACTTTGTGGGAATCGATCGCCGACGTCATCGGTGATTCACCGGCTCTGACCCACGGGGACCTCACCCGTACGTGGACAGAATACGACGACCGCGCCGGTCGCCTTGCGCAGGCGATGGTCGATGCCGGGCTCGGCGCCGACAGCAAGGTGGGCCTGTACCTCTACAACAGCAACGAGTACCTCGAAGCACACTTCGCAGCGTTCAAGTTCCGTGGAGTGCCCGTGAACGTGAACTACCGCTACCTCGACGAAGAACTCTGGTACCTGCTCGACAACTCCGACGCCGAAGCTTTGTTCTTCCACTCGTCGCTTGGTGACCGTGTCGCGCGAGTCGTCGACCGTCTGCCGAAACTGAAACTCATCGTCGAGGTGTCCGACTCGACGGACCACCACGTCGCAAAAGCTGTGGCTTACGAATCGGTCGTCTCGGGACACTCGCCGATGAAGCGCATCACGCGCAGCGAGGACGACACGTACATGCTCTACACCGGCGGCACCACCGGCATGCCGAAGGGCGTCATGTACAAGATGGGCCCGATGGCCCAGGGCTTCATCACGGGTGGCCTGCCGCTCGTGGGCTTGGCCCCACCGGCAACCGTTGACGAGTTGCCCGCGACCGTGCGCGCGGGCGTCGAGGCCGGCACCGGCGTGGTGTCGATGCCCAGCTGCCCTCTGATGCACGGCACCGGTATCTGGATCGGCGCGATGATGCCGCACATCGGCGGCGCAAACGTCGTCACGATGAAGTCGCGCAGTTTCGATGCAGTCGAAATGTTGGAAACCGTCGAAGCGCGGAAGATCTCGATGACCGTCGTCGTCGGCGACTCGTTCGTCAAACCAATCATCCGGGCGATCGACGAAGCAGCGGCAAAGGGCCGAACGTACGACCTTGCATCGCTGAAGTTGATGCTGTCGTCGGGCGTCATGTGGACGGCCGAAGTGAAGGAACAACTCCTCGACCGCGTCGAGCACCTCGTTCTCGTTGACGCGATGGGTTCGTCGGAGGGTGCGATGGGAACCGCAATTTCGATGAAGGGCCTTCCGCCGCAAACCGCAAAGTTCAGCCTGCAGCCGACCACCAAGGTGTTCACCGACGATGATCGCGAAGTGCAGCCCGGTTCGGGTGAAATCGGCAAGGTCGCCGCGGGCGGCAGCGTGCCGTTCGGGTACTACAAGGACCCCGAGAAGTCGGCGAAGACTTTCCGCACCATCAACGGTGTGCCGTATTCGTTCCCGGGTGACCTCGCGATGGTTGCCGAAGACGGTTCGTTGATCCTCCTCGGTCGAGGCAGTCAGGTCATCAACTCGGGTGGCGAGAAGATCTTCCCCGAAGAAGTCGAAGAAGCGGTGAAGCGCGTGCCCGGTGTTCTCGATTGTCTCGTCGTCGGCATCGACGACGAGAAGTTCGGCCAGGCGGTCACGGCGGTTGCCTCGCTCGCTGCGGGACAAAACGTCGACGAAGCGACGATCATCGCAGGCGTGAAGAACCAACTTGCGGGCTACAAGGCACCCAAGCGCGTCGTGTTCGTGTCGACGGTTCCGCGCGCTCCGAACGGCAAGGCTGACTACAAGACCGCCAAGAACATGGCGATCGACGCGCTCAACTGAGCAGTTTTTCCCGCAGGAAACCCAACACCCGAGAAACGCCTTCTTCCTGGCGTTGCTCGGTCAACACCGAGTGGTCCGACTTCTTCTGCGAGGGAAACTCGATCGCGACGAAGGCGTCGCCCAACAGGGTGCGCAGCGACGTGAAGCGGTCGCCAACCAACTTGTCGCCGGTGTACCGAAGACCGAGCACCTGGCATCCGGCTGCGGCGCGGTTCGCGATGACCACCGCATCATCGGGTGACAGGTTCAGATCCGCACCACGCGCGCGGCCCATCGCGAAGGGCAGTGAGGGCTGCGACAGCACGGGCGCGATCATCAGATCGTCGAGCATCATGCCGAGCGCGAAGCCGCCGCTGAAACACATTCCGATCGCGCCGACGCCCGGCCCACCGACCTCTTCGTGCAATTGCCGCGCGAGCGCACGCAGGTAGGAAATGACGGGCGACGTCTTCTTCATCGCCATCGTCGTGAATTCGCGTGACACGCAGATCTTCGACATCGAACCCATGAGATATCCCTGCGACACCTCACGGCCGACTTCACCGACGAGCAAGGGCATCACGACGGTGAACCCCGCGTCGACGACCTCCTCTGCAAACCGAAGAACCGCGGGGGTGATGCCGGGAATCTCGTGCACCACGACAACGCCGGGGCCCGTTCCCTTGCGGTAGGTCGTGTGCGTGAAGCCGGCTGCGCTGAACTCACCGCGCTGCCAGCCCTCGAGTTCGGTCGTCGTTGTCGCCATGCCTGTGTCTCCCCTGTCTACACACCCGACTTGAGCGCGGTGAGCGCCGCCTCGACGAGCAGTTCTACACCACGCCGCAGGGGCGTCGGATCGAAGTCCTGCTTGCCCATTGCCCCGTGCACATAGCGCGCGTACACACCCTCGCTGATGACGGCGAGCCTCCACGACGAAAAGGCGACGTAATAGCCGATGTTCGAACAATCACGTCCCGACTTCGATTCATACATGTCGACCATCTCGCGGTAGGTCGGAAAGCCCTCGAGACCCGACGGGTCGTTCTCGCGCCGCGCAGGACTCCCCGGGTCACTCCAGTAGACGCCGAGATAGCCGATGTCGGCCATGGGGTCACCCAACGTGCACAGCTCCCAGTCGAGCACCGCGGCAATGCATCCGTTCTCGAGATCAGCGAGACAATTACCGAACCTGTAGTCACCGTGGGCGATCACCGTGCCGCGCTGTTGCGGAACACCCACGCGCAAGAGGCGCTCGACCTCGTCGATCTCGGGCAATTCGCGCTGCTTCGAGTTCGCCCACTGGGTACTCCAACGTTTGATCTGTCGCTCGACGTATGCATCGCGCTTGGCGAGATCCCCCAGGCCCACGGCATCGACATCGACTGCGTGCAACCGCACCATCACGTCGATGAGATCTTCGGACAGTTTGCGTCGCGTGGCGGGTGACAAACCTGCGGCCTTGGCCTGACCATCGAGCACCACGCCATCGACATAACCCATCACGTAGAACGGTGCGTCGTTGACGCCGACGTCGTTGCACACACCCAAAGTGCGCGGCACCGGAACGTCGGTCGTGCCGACGGCTGAAATGATGCGGTGTTCGCGCGCCATGTCGTGGGCGGTTGCCAGCACATGGCCGGTGGGCGGCCGACGCAGCACGACGGTCTTGCCCGCCGCATCAGCAACGCGGTACGTGATGTTCGAACGCCCGCCGGCGATCATGTCGAACGAGAACGGTCCGACGAGGCCATCGATGTTGTCCTCGAGCCAGCGCGACACGCGCTCTTCGTGAATCACGCGACGAGACTAGTTCTACGACGGCACGGGCCGATCAGCCCGGTCGCGTGATGCCGACGACGCGTTCCCACGGCACCGCACCGACCTTCACGACATCGCCGCGACGCGGTGCGTGCACCATCTTGCCGTTGCCGATGTAGATGGCAACGTGGCCGATCGGTGTGCGACTGAAGATGAGGTCACCCGGCTGCACGGCTTGGATGGGTATGCGCGGGCCGAGTTGGTACTGGGCCTTCGAATAGTGCGGCAACGACACGCCTGCCTGCGCCCATGCGTACTTCGTGAGACCCGAGCAGTCGAATGCAACGCCCGGCGAACTGCGCGCGAACTGGTACGGCACTCCCAACTGCGCGAGAGCCGCCTGCACCGCGACGCCCGCCTTCGACGATGGCGCCTTCACCTTGTACTTGGCGGCTTCGGCCTTGTACTTCGCTGCGAGCGAGGCCGAACGTTGCAGGGCCAACTCGTCGCGTCGCGCACGCTCGATGGCCAACGCCTCGCCCAGGTCGGCTTGGGCCTTGTTCAACTTGCGCTGGTACGAATTCGCCACGTCTTCTGCCGAGTTGAACTCGGCCGTCGCAGTGTCGGCAGCCCGTTCGGCAGCCTTCTGCTTCTTCTCGAGGGCCTTGCGTTCGAGTTCGAGATCTTCGACCAACGCATCGACCTCGTCGGTGGAGTTCGCGCCCGAGTTCAGGGCGACCGCCAGCAGGTGCTCGCGCTGCACAGTGGCGTTCAGACCGCCCGGGTCGGTGAGAAGCGACGTCAGGCTGTTGCTGCGACCGCCGTTCATGAACGCCTGCTGGGCCACCTTCACGAGGTCGCGGCGCATCGTCGAGAGTTCCGCTTCCTTCTGGGCCACCCGCGCCTCGGAGTCGATGATCTGCTGTTTCAGGTCGTCTTGCATGGCGACCGCCTCGGCGTAGCGCTCGGACGCGACGTCCATCTGGGCTTCGAGGCGATCGAGTTCGTCGAGGAGGGCGTTCACCTGGTTTTGGATGTTCGCCGACGACGCACTGACCGAGGCTGACATCGGCACCGCGACGCCGAGGAGCGACGCGCACCCAAGGACGAGTGCAATCAGTCGGGCGCGGGGGCGTTCGAACATGACCCTCTCGATTCTACGGAGATGACAAAAGTGGGGGTCCGAAGACCCCCACTTTCGACAGATTCTTCATTTGTTCTGTGCAGTTTTCACGCGTTTTTGCGCGAAAACACGTCTCACAAGCGTGTCAACTGACCTTGACGACGATTTTCTTCGTGCCCTGACCCTTCGGAATCGAACAAACGAATCGGCGAGTGTTGCCATTCGCTGCAACACATTGATTGCCATTCTCTTTGTTCACGATGTCCGGAGCGGTCTGACCGGTGACGAGAGAGATGACTCCCGAATCCGGACCCTGTCCATCGAGGATTACCGTCACCGCGCTCTGTTCACCGGTGCACGATGACCCCGCTGCGAGACCCGACTGCGGTGCCGTCGCACACGTGCCACCGACTCCGTTCACGCTGACAGCTGCGGTTGAAGTTGGATCGACAGTGATTTCCAACGTCGTGTTCGCTGCACTGCTACCCGACGAACTGCTGCCGGAATTCGAGGAACCGCTGCTTCCCGAGTTGTTGTTCGAGGAACTGCCACCCGAGATGCCGGTCCACTTCGACGAATAGACCTTGAACTGGAGAACCGAGCGGTTGTAGCCGTTCGTCGACGGTGAGCCGACGCCGGTGAGTGACATTTCGAGGTAATTGTTACCACTCGAGATGAATTCGTCCCAGGTGAAACCAGCGAGCTCACCGACCGTCTTGCCGGTCGCTTCGGGGTAACCACCCTTGGCAAAATGCGCCGGCTTGTGTCCCGAGAGACAGGACTTCAAGTCAAGAGTCATGTCGAGGACGTTGTCCGCTGAGTCGTCAGTGGTTGCGTCGTTCAGACCCCAGAAGTCGGAGGCCGGGTCTTCATCGATCGGGCCGTAGGCCTGCGCCGTCAACTTGAGCGTGTTGCTCGAATAGAACTTCTCGACATCGGCGCCCGCGCAGCCGGTCTCGGGAAAGTTCTTGACCTGCTTGCCGTTCACCTGTCCGCCTGCGATCTGCAAGCCGTAGTTCAGGCCATGCTGCGAAGTGAGCGCCGAGAAGTCGCCGGCGTTGCCCGTCTCACCCTCGAGCTTCATGCGCTGCGGGCGCCAGAACTCGAGGCCGAGTTTGCCGTCGTCACCGATCTTGATGTTGCCAGCGGCGAAGTTCGAGTCGGTCTAGGTAACGGTTGCACCGTTCGCTGTCGCTGATTTGAGATAGGGCGTCGTGACGAAGAACGGGCTGACGGTGACGGGAATCGACACGTCGTTCGTACCTGCGATCGAGTGCAGAACCATCACGTCGTTGGCGCGAACCACGCTCAACACGTCGCTCGCCGTGTAGCTGGGCGTCACGAAGGCTGCCCAGCGGTTCTGGCCGCTCTGGCTGAACTTGTAGAGGCCGTTGTAGATGGCGCTCGTGCTCTTCGGGAATCCGGACTTCGTGAAGTCCTGACTCGCGAACGTGTTCCAGACCTTGCCGTTGACTGCGTCGGATGCACCCTGGATCTGGCTCATCTCGGAGTTGCCGTAGACCTTCGCCGTTCCCGTTGCCGCGTCGCACCACTTGATGCCGGGGCACTCGAGATACACCGAATCGGGATCCGTGCCCGCTGCGGCCTTCAGCGTCCAGTCACCCAGGAAAACCGCCAACTGGAAACTGCCGCCCGTGTTGTCGGTACCGCTGAGCAAACGAGAGATGTTCGTGGTCAACGATGCAATGGTCGCACCGGGTGCGTTCGTGTTCAGCTTCGAAGACATCGTCGCGCGCATGTCGCTGTAGGTCGCAATGCTCGCGGTGTAGTTGTCCTTGTTGTCCATGTCGTTGGTCGACTGGTCGAGAATGTCGAGCGATCCATTGCCGTTGTCGTCGACGTCGATGGCGTTCGGCACGCTGTCACAGTCGAGGTCCTGGCCGGTTTCGGTGCCGTTCAGGTCGGCGTCCTTCGGACTGCCGTCGGGACACGTCGTGGCGGCAAGTTTCTGCAGCGTCGACATCGTTGCGACCTTCGCGGTCACCAACTTGACACGACCCGCGAGGCCGGCGCCCTTCGGCTTGCCCGACTTGTCGCGTGCGCGCACACCCGCTGTTCCCGCGCCGGTGATCTTCGTGGCTTTGTACCAGCCACCCATGTCCTTCAGCGCTCCGACGTTCAGCGTGCCGCGCTTCATCGCCTTCAGGCCGACAATCGACTTGTAGTACTTGCCGCTCTTCACGACGCGCAACACAGCGGTACCGAGGTACTTGCTCGTCGAGTCGGTGAACTGCAACGTTGCGTTCTTGATGACGGTGGCGGGCACGCCGGTGATGGTGAACGCACCGGAAGCCTCGACGTTCGCACGGTACGCGCGACCCTTCCTCGTCATGAGGAACGCCTTCGCGGCACCGGGTGCGGTGCCCTTCACGGTGACGCCTGCCGCTGCGCTCGCACCGGTGGCGACCGACATCGGCACGGCGACGCCCGCGACCGCAATCGCGACCGCCACGGCTACTGAACGGATCTTCATGGGAGGAACCCCCTTTGCCCGGTCGCATCGTTGGCTGATGCGACGTATCAGCAAAACGTTAGCCCGATCTTCACTCCCACTCGATCGTGCCGGGGGG
>DAINNS010000053.1:0-8244 GCA_036735765.1 Ilumatobacteraceae bacterium
GTGTTCGAGATGCGAACAAGGACACGATCCGCGCTCGTGCGCACGACCGTTGCCTGCGGCTGCGCCGAATCGAAGGCTCCGATGTCACTCGCACGGAACTGCAGTGGCGCGCCTGCGACGGTGGTCGCGGGCGCAGTCGTTGTCGGTGCCACCGAGTCGGTCGACGCCGGCTGCGATGTCGTTGGTGCAGCAGAGGCCGGCGGGGTCGATGTTTCCGGAATCGCCGCCGCCGGAGTTGTGGTAACCGGTGCCGTCGTGGTGGTCGGCGCGGCCGTTGTCGGCGTCGTCGCACCTGATTGGTTGGTCGAACCGATGTAGAGGAGAAGATTCGGAGAACCCGCGCCGGGGCTGGTGACGACGTCGCGCGTCGCCGACGTGGTCAACAACCTCGCGACATCGGCGGGAGCAAGCGACGGTGCAGTTTCGAGCAGCAGCGCTGCCGCACCCGCGACGTGCGGCGAGGCCATCGAGGTACCCGACAGTGTCGCTTCGTCTGCGGAATCGTCGATACCGGCGGAGAGGACGCCACTACCCGGGGCGAAGACGTCGACACACGTGCCGTAGTTCGAATAGGACGCGCGGGAGTCGTAACGGTCGGTGGCGCCAACCGTGACCGCGAGCGGCTCGCTGGCTGGCGAGGCCGTACAGGCGTCCATCGCGGAGTTGCCCGCTGCGACCACCACGGTGATGCCGTCGGCGACTGCACGCGCAACCGCGGAGTTGAGCGCCACCGACGTCGAGCCGCCGAGGCTCATGTTCGCCACCGCGGGCACGCCGGCCTGGTGGTGCGCAACCATCCAGTCGATGCCCGCAACGACGCCCGCAAGCGTGCCCGAGCCGTAACAGTCGAGAACCTTGACGGGCACGATCGTCGCGTCAGGTGCGACACCGAACGACTGTCCGGCGGCCGTACCCGCCACGTGGGTGCCGTGGCCGTTGCAGTCGGTCGTGTCGTTCGGGTTCGTCGTGTTTTCGATCGTGTTGCGACCCTGCGTCACACGAACGCCGAATTCGTTGTGCGTCGCGAGCACGCCGGTGTCGATCACGTACAACGAGACTGCGCGGCCGCTGGCGCTACGCAAGACCGAACCATCGAGCGGAAGCGCACGTTGGTCGATGCGGTCGACGCCCCATGCGCGAGTCGCGACCGGGCGATTTGCGGCGGTGTTGGGCGTGAAAGCGACGGGCGGATTCGACGCCGGGCCCTCACCTGCCACGTTCCGCGCGGTCACCGTAACCGTGTAGGTGGTGCCGTTGACGAGTCCGCCGATCAGACAACGCAAGCCGACTGTGCTGCACGATGCGCCACCGGGCGACGCGGTGGCGGTGTACGAAAGCGTCCCGCTACCGACCGTCGTCGGTGCGAGCCAATTCACGTAGCCCGATGCGTCGAGCGCGCTGACCGTCACCGAGCGCGGCTCGCTGGGTTTCACCGTGTTGTCGACGGCGGTGAAGGCCCACGACAACTTGACCTGGCCCTTCGCGCCGCCCCAGCCGTCGACGGCGATGTAGTAGGTGGTCTCCGTTGTCACGTCGATCGAGACGCGACTCCACAACTGCCCACTCGACAACGCATTGTCGTCGTTCACCGCTTTCACCGTGAGCAAACCAAGAGAAGGACCCGTGTACACGCCGAGCAATGTGTCGAAACTGCTGGTCGTCGCGCCGTTCGTCGAACCGGTCGCAACGACGAGCACGCCGTCGGACGGCGCCGTCCAGCGGTACCAGAGTGACGCCGACCCGCCGTTGCCGCCGTGTGCCGGCTCGTCAGCCTCGCGCGTTGCGTAGATGTTCGAGCCTTCGACGAGACCCGAAGCACCCGAAACTGCGAGAGCGTTCACGAAGTTGTCGTTCGCGGGACGCGGCACGGTTGTTGTCGTCGTCGGTGCGACCGTCGTTGTGGTGGTCGGTGCAACTGTCGTTGTGGTCGGCGCAACTGTCGTTGTGGTGGTTGGTGCAACCGAAGTGGTCGTGGGCGCCACCGTTGTGGTCGGCGCAACTGTCGTTGTGGTGGTCGGAGCGACCGTCGTGGTTGTCGTCGGCACCGGCGTCACGGCCGAGCCGGTGAAGAGCAGCCTGTTCGGCGAGCCGGTACCGACCGAGCCGAGGATGTTCGGCGTCGCGCTGGTCACCAGACGTGTCGCAACCTGTGCAGGAGTGAGCGTCGGTTCGGCACCGAGAACGAGCGCGGCGGCACCTGCCACGTGCGGTGCGGCCATCGAGGTTCCACTGAGTGTGCGCATGATCGTGTCACCCGTGTGCGACGCCGAAGCGATGCCAACGCCCGGGGCGAAGATGTCAAGACACGTTCCCCAGTTCGAGAAGCTCGCGCGGACATCATTGCTGGCGGACGCGCCGACGGTGATCGCTGTTGGTTCGCTGGCGGGCGATGCGTTGCACGCATCGGCATTCGAGTTACCGGCCGCGACGACGAATGTGACACCGTCGGCCACGCCGCGCGCGATCGCGGCGTTCATGATGCGCGACTTCGAGCCACCAAGGCTGAGGTTCGCAACGGCGGGCTGGCCTGCGGCGTGGTCGGCCACCACCCAATCGATGCCGGCGATGACGACCGACATCCAGCCGCTGCCGTTACAGCCGAGGACACGCACCGGCACAACCGTTGCGGCCTTGGTGACGCCGGCTGTGACGCCGGCGATGGTGCCCGCAACGTGCGTACCGTGACCGTTGCAGTCGTTCGTGCCGTTGCCGTCACGGACGCCGTCGAAGCCTGCGGCAACGCGACCACCGAACTGCATGTGAGAGGCACGCACACCGGTGTCGACGACGTAGGCGCGAACACCCTCTGCGCGGTTGTCGTACGTGTAGGCACGATCAAGCGGGAGAGCACGTTGGTCGATGCGATCGAGACCCCATGACACCGGCGAAAGTTGCGTGTCGCTCGCCTGCACCAACGCATCGGGCTCGATCGAGATCACGTTCGGATCGGTCGCCAGCGCGTCGTAGGCCTCGGCGGTGAGATCGGCGGCGAAACCCGTGATCGCCGACTGGTAGGGCTGCACGTTGGTGGCACCGACGGCCGCAGCCGCACCGAAGGCGCTGGTTCCCGACCGCAGTTGCACGATGTAACGACCGGGCGTCGCCGCGACGCGAACGGTGGAGTTGGGTTCGACCGCGATGACGTCGGCGTCACTGCGCAGTCGACGAACGTCGGCCGCGTCGAGGGTGGCGACGAAACCGTCGACGGCTTCGGAGAACACATCGGAGACTTCGTTGCCGAGCGCGCGTTCCTTGCGTGCCTTGGCTGCGGCGTTGACGTCGGCGTCGAAGGTGACGACGTACTCACCGGCGACGGCCGCCGCAGAAGCTGTTGGGGCAACTGGGGCGAGAACAGGGGTGAGGGTTCCGAGCAGGCCGGCCGCGACCGCGACCGACAGACGCCTCCGAACGTTCTTCACCCCGCCAAATGTAGAGAAGAAAGGTAAGAAAGTCCGCTCAGGTAACCCATGTTGTTTGAACCAACCTTCAAAGTGTTGCGGAAGTACTGTCAATTGTGATGACGGCTCGCAGGCGGAGGGCTTCACGGCTGATGGCGGCGCTGGCGCTGGGCGTTCTCGGTGCTTGTGGCTCAGCCAAAGACGCCCAACCGGCGACGACGAGCGTGGCCCCCACAACCACGGCGACGCCACCAACGACGACCCTGCCGTCGCTGTTACCCCCGGACGGAACGATCCCGCTTGCAGAGGTCGCCGAGGTCAAGCGAGGTGACGATCTCGTGACGACGGCGCAGCGGGCGCTCGAAGCGTGGCGGGGCGTCGCCGCAGAGTGTCACCCGTCGAAAGCCGAGGCGTTGGCTGCCCGTGATCAGTTCATTCGCGTCGAGACGTATCTGCGCAACGTGCGGGCCGCGGCGCGCGAACTGCGCAGCGCGGTTGCGTTCAAGGAGTTGATCGACGTCGAGGCGGCGTACCGGTCGTACGCGGCGTCGCGTGAATTCATCGTCTGCGGCGAGTCGAAGGCCATCGAATCGGATTCACCCGCGACCTCGACCACGATCGTCGGCGGCACCGCGAAGGGTCTCACCGCAGGTGGTGTTGCCGAGGTCGATCTCACCATCACCGGAACCCCGAAAGTCGACCGCGAATTCACCGTCGCCGACGTCGGGGCTCCGTGCGACGGCATCGGCGCGAACACCACGTTTCTCGTCAATTCCCAGGATGCCTCGGGACGCTGGGTCATCACCGACGTGATCGTGGATACCGAAGGCGCTACGAGTGCCCCGATCGTCCCCACCCGCGCGGGATCGGGCGCAATCGAATACCTCGCCTATTGCGGGACGCTCGACAAACGCCACGGCGTCGTCACCTATCGCGTGTCGCCCACCGGTGACACCACCACAACGCAGCCCGCGCCCACCACCACCGACCCGTCGACACCGCTGCAGGTGGTCGCGCTCACGGGCGGCGCATCGATCGTTGTCGACCCGCGAGCCACCGAGGTGGCCGTCGAACCCGAAAGCGTCACCGCGTTCCTTGCCGACAACGAGGCAGACGGCGGCGTGGTGATTGCTCGGATGAACCTGGGCGATTGGGTTGCACTGCGCGATTCGGGCGTCACGTGGGTGCCGGTCGGCCCGGGCGACGACGGTCTGGAATTGCGCGTGGTCGGTGCCAAAGTTGCCGTCGAACGCACTCTGCGCGTGAGTGCACCCAGCACCTCGACCATTTCGACAGCGACAGCGACGACGGTGTCGGCAGTCGCAACGACGGTGTCGATTGCAAGAACCGAATCGGGTCGCGACGACGCCGACACCACGCTGTGGGTGATCATCGCCCTGGTTGTCGTCGCAACGCTGGCCGTTCTGGGCTCGCGCCTGCGCCTGCGGCGCTGAACGCGTCAGTCGCCTTGTTCGGCGATCTCGCGGCGCACCTCGTCCATGTCGAGTTCGCGTACCGCGCCGATCAACTGTTCGAGCATGTGCTCGGGCAACGCACCCGCCTGACGGAACACGAGAACTCCGTCGCGGAACGCCATGATCGTCGGAATCGACTGGATCTGCAGCGCGCCGGCGATACCTTGCTGCGCCTCGGTGTCGACCTTTGCGAACGTGATGTCGGTGTGGGCGAGCGACGCCTTTTCGAACACCGGCGCGAACATCTTGCACGGCCCGCACCATTCGGCCCAGAAGTCGACGAGCGTGATTCCCTCGGCCGTCACGGTTGTTTCGAAGTCGGTCTCGGTCAGGTCCACGGTCGCCATGCCGCCGAGGGTAACAGCGCCCGGTCGTCCATCGTTCACGTCGAACAGTCACGGTGGAGAGCGACGGGTTGCTTGCCACACTGATTGCGATGAGCAGCATCGTCGTTTCCGACCTCGCGTATGCACCGCCCGGCGCCGACCAGATCTTCTTCGACGTCAACTTCGGAGTTTCGCCCGGCGAACATGCCGCAATCGTCGGTGCGAACGGCGCCGGCAAGAGCACGATCCTGAAGATTCTCTCTGGCGTCTACGAAGCCGACGACGGTGAGTTCACCGTCGGCGGCAGCATGCTCTCGATGACCCAGGACGTCGGCATGTCGCGTCCCGACGATTCGCTGCGCGAGATGCTCGTCGAGGTTGCACCGCGGAATCTTCGTGACGCGGGGCGTGCGTTGATCGCCGCCGAAAAGGCGCTTGCCGACGGGACCGACGATGGCATGGGTTACGCAGAGGCACTGGGCGTGTGGGGTGATCTCGGTGGCTACGAGCTCGAGGCGCAGTGGGCGGCTGCAGCGCAGCGCAGCGTGAAGACACCCGTCGACGATTTCGCACGCCGCAAGGTGTCGGAACTTTCGGGCGGCGAACGCAAGCGGCTGGTTCTCGATCTGTTGCTCACGTCGGGTGCCGACGTGCTGCTGCTCGACGAGCCCGACAACTACCTCGACATTCCGACGCGCGGTTGGTTGGAAGACCAGATCCGCAACTGCAAGTCGACCATTCTCATGGTCAGCCACGACCGTGCGCTTCTCGAGCGTGTTGCGACCAAGATCATCGTCATCGAAGGGGCGGGTTGTTGGGTGCACGGCGGCTCGTATGCCACCTTCCCCGAGGCCCGCGCGAAGCGACAAGAGCAGCTCGGCGACGACCTGAAGCGTTGGGAGAACGAAGAGCGTCGACTGTTCCATCACATGAAGATCATGAAGACCCGCGCAGCACAGAACTTCAAGAACGCCACGAAAGCGAACGCAGCCGAGACCCGGTGGGAGAAGTTCGTTGCCGCGGGTCCTCCCCCGCCGCCGGTACCCGACCAACAGATCCACGTGCGTTTCCGCGGCAGCGACTCGGCGCGTCGTGTGGTGAAATTCGACGACGTCGCCGTCGGCGACCTGTTCCTGCCCTTCTCCGATGAGGTGCACTTCGGCGAGCGTGTCGGCCTGATCGGGCCCAACGGCACGGGCAAGACGCACCTGCTGAACGCGCTGCACGGCGAAACCGAATCCCTCGCAGGCAACATCACGTTCGGCCCGCGCACGTCGGTGGGCATGTTCACCCAGATCAACGACCGACCCGAGTTCACCGGCCGCACGTGCATCGAGATCGTGCGCGACAAGTTGATCGACGAGGAAAAGTCGATGCGCGCACTCGCGCGTTACGGACTGCGCAACCAGGCGCGACAGGAATTCCAGACGCTGTCGGGCGGCCAGAAGGCGCGCCTCGAGATTCTCAACCTGGAACTCGACGGCCACAATGTGCTGCTGCTCGACGAACCCACCGACAACCTCGACATCGATTCCTCCGAGGCGCTGGAACGCGCACTCGACGGTTTCGAGGGAACCGTCATCGCGGTCAGCCACGACCGCACGTTCCTCGCCCGTTTCGACCGCTACATCATGATCACCGACGAAGGCGGCGTGTTCGCGCTTCCCGACTTCGACGTCGCGATGAAGGGTCTCGCCGAACCGTCGAAGCTGGCGAGTGTGCGGCTGGCGAAACCGCTGACGGCGAACTAGCCGCCCGTCAGGTGGCGGTGTTCGGCACGCAACTGCACCAACAACTGGTCGGTTGTTTCGTTGCACAGCGCGATGCCCCACTCGATGCGGAACTGCACCTGGTCGGCGACATCGGCTCCGTAGGCAAAGCCCGAGTTCTTCTTGCGGCCCGAAACACCGAACGTGCTGTATCCGGCCTCGTTGTGTTCGCAGGCGATGACCTTGGCGAACGGCCACTCGACCGTGTTCTTCGCCCCGAGGAACACGGCACGACGGTTGGTGATGACCGTGTCGCCCTCTTCGACGAACGACAAAGACTCTTCCCCGGGGATGCGCTTGCCACGCACGCCACCGGTGTTCAACCTGATCCCGCCGAACAACGGAAACGACACTCCGCCGTAGCCACCTTGATACGTCGCGGGCGCGCGCGTGGTTTCCAACAACCCCGAGTTCTGCACTCGAGCGATCGCGAACTCGCCGGCCTTCAAGACGAGCGCACCGTCGTCGCCCTCGAACAGCCCGTCGAGGTCGCCACGTGCCGAACGTTCGACCGCATCGATCATGGTGTCGAGAAGCTCGAGTTGTGATCGTCGTTTCTCGGCCGACGCAGCGGCCTCGCGTTCGGCCACCTGCCGTTGCTCGAGAAGCTTGCGTTCGCGACGCCGTGCAAAGAATCCCACGACCCGAGCGTATGCAACGGGTGTACTCGTATCCTCGGAACCGTGATCGTGATCGACGCACAGGGCCTCGCCGCATCGCGGCCGAACCGGCCCCTCTTCGCCGGGCTCTCGATCACCGTGTCGACGGGCGACCGCATCGGCATCGTCGGCTTGAACGGCTGCGGAAAGAGCACCCTGCTGCGAATCCTCACCGGCGAATTGCAGGCCGATGCGGGCGAAGTCCGCACGGGTCGCAATGCGCGGGTCGGCGTGCTGCCCCAACATCCCGTTCTTCCCGTCGGGACAGTGCGCGACGCGGCCAGCGCCGACGTCGAACCGTGGCGTGCCGAAGCCGCGCTGTCACGGCTCGGCATGGGCGACATGCTCGACGCTCGCACCGACCAGTTGTCGGGTGGCCAGACCAAGCGCGTTGCGTTTGCCACGTTGCTGTGCCGCGAGTGGGACGCCCTCGTCCTCGACGAACCGACGAACCATCTCGACCTCGACGCCATCACCTACCTCGAAGACACACTCGCTGCATTCACTGGCGGCCTGCTGCTCGTCACACACGACCGACACGTTCTCGACCGAGTCACCACGAAGGTGCTCGAGATCGACAGGGGCCACGCTTACATTCACGAACCCCGCGGCGTGAA
>DAINNS010000054.1:0-8215 GCA_036735765.1 Ilumatobacteraceae bacterium
GTGCACACCCGTGCAGGCAACCTCGCCGACGGCAAAGAACCCGGGGAGAGACGTCATTCCGTTCAAACCAGCGGTGATGCCACCACAGAAATAGTGGGCCGCCGGCGCCACGGGAATGAGATCACGCGAGGGTTCGATGCCGAAGTGTCTGCACGACGCGGTGATCGTGGGAAAACGTCGCTCGAACTCCTCACCCATCGCCGTCGCATCGAGAAACACGTGGTCGTCGACCCCACCCGGCGCCTCGGCCATGCGCCGCGAAATCGCCGCCGCCACGACGTCGCGCGGCGCCAGATCGCCGAGCGGGTGAACACCCTCCATCACACGATTGCCTGCACCATCGACCAACACTGCGCCTTCGCCACGCACGGCCTCGCTGATCAACGCCAGCTGACCCTTCGCGTCGGCCCCCTGCCACAGCACCGTCGGATGAAACTGTATGAACTCCATGTCGGCGAGTTCGACTCCCGCCCGCAGGGCCAACGCCAAACCGTCGCCCGTCACCGCAGGCGGGTTCGACGTCGACGCGAACACCTGCCCCAAACCGCCCGTCGCCACCACGACCGCACGCGCGGTGATGTGGCCGACATCGAGAACCGTGCCGTCGGGGTTCAACCGCGCAACACGCACTCCAACCGCACGACGTGCACCGTTGCGGTCGAAGCCGATCAAGAGATCGAGTGCGAACGTGTGCTCCATCACCTGCACACCCGCGTGCATCGCCGACTGGTCGAGCGTGCGCTGCACCTCTGCACCCGACTGGTCGCCGCCCGCATGCACGATGCGACTGTGTGAATGGCCGCCCTCGCGCGTCAACGCCGGCGCACCATCGGCCCCCGGGTCGAACGCCGCACCCAACTTCATCAAGTACCGAATCGCGGTGGGCGCCTCGGCCACCAACGTGCGCACGTTCGCCTCGTCGCACAGCCCCGCACCTGCCGCCAGAGTGTCGGCCACGTGGGCCTCGAGAGAGTCCTTGGGGTCAAGGACCGCCGCCAAACCACCCTGTGCCCATTGCGTGCTGCCTGCTGCCAGTTCGCCCTTCGTCACCAGCACGACCTCGCGCACAGGACGCATCGCCAGCGCAGCCGCCAACCCCGCGGCGCCACTACCCAACACCACCACGTCGATGTCGCGCTCCCACGTGGGTGCCGGAGCCGCGAGTTGCGTCGGAAACCCGACGCCGAACGGTGCGCTGTGCACCTACTCCCCCGTTTTCGACGGCGTACCGAGGGCGATCATCCTCTCGACCGACTGTCGTGCCCGATCCGCAATGTCGCGCGGAACCGTCACCTCGTCGCGCCCGGTCTTCAGGCACGCCAGCAACTTCTCGGGCGTGATCATTTTCATGTACTTGCAGACAGCCGCACGGTTCACGGGCTCGAAGATCACCAGCGGGTTCGACTTCTGCAGCTGGTGGATGATGCCGGTCTCTGTGGCGATCAACACCTTCTTCGCCTTCGTCTTCAACGCCGCGTCGCCCATGCCACCCGTCGACAGGATGTGGGTGCGCTCCTTCGGCACTGCACCCGACTCGACCAGATACAGCGCACTCGTCGCGCACCCGCACTCGGGGTGGATGAACAGTTCGGCCTCGGGTTCTTCCATCACGCGGCGACGTAGTTCGGCGCCGTTGATGCCCGCATGCACGTGGCACTCGCCCATCCAGATGTGCATGTTGTCGCGGGCAAGCGTGCGCTGAACGTGCGCGCCAAGAAACTGGTCGGGGCAGAACAGAATCTCGCGGTCGACGGGAATCGAGGCCACCACCTCCACCGCATTCGATGACGTGCAGCAAATGTCGGTTTCAGCTTTCACCTCGGCTGTGGTGTTCACGTAACTCACCACGACCGCACCCGGGTGCTCGGCTTTCCACGCCCTCAACTGCGCCCCGTTGATGGTTTCAGCCAGCGAACAACCGGCCTTTTCGTCGGGGATCAACACCGTCTTGTCGTAGGCGAGAATCTTGGCGGTCTCGGCCATGAAGTGCACCCCACAAAAAATGATGGTCGAGGCATCGGCCTTGGCCGCGATGCGCGACAACGCCAGCGAGTCACCCACGTGGTGGGCCACGTCTTGAATCTCGGGCACCTGGTAGTTGTGCGCCAGAATCACCGCGTCGCGCTGCGCAGCAAGCGCACGCACCTCGTCGGCCCACGCCACAACATCGAAGGCGCCCGACACCGCACTCACGCGGTCAAGGCTACGGGTTCGACCAGAATCCCGCCACGGCAGCTGCAAGCGGCCCGCGGGCTTCCCCTGCGTCGAGGATCGGCGAGTCGGCATCGTCGGCAAATCGCAACACCGAGGCCACTCCCGCATCCGCCACGACCACGACAAGCCGCACTCGCCGGCGCTGTGGGTGTTCGCTCGGTGCACGCTCGGGGTCGCCGTCTCCCTCGGCAATCGGTGCCGCCCAGCCGCACGTCACCAGTGCAGCCGCGTCGAACATCCGCGCACACGCCGACTCCGGCGTGTCGAGCAATTGGTAGATGTCGCCATGCTCGAGCACGAACGACACCTGCAGATCATCGCCGCGCAGATTGATTCCGTACAGCCGCGCCCGCGACAAGTCGAACGGGTCGACCCCCTCGGCGATCGATTCATGAATCCGGGCCTCCACCATTTCGGCGAGGTCGATGGGCGTGACGGGATTGGTGTGCTGTTTGTTTGTCATGCCCCCATGTGTGCGCAGGTGGGCGCATCTCTCACTCAAGTTTTGAGACTGATAGTTCAGAATCAAACAAGACTTATGGTATGTTTTTGGTATGAAGTTCCTTTCCTTGTTGAAAAAATCGTGTCCCGCCGCGGTCTCGGCCCTTGCCCTGGTGGCCCTGCCTGTTGCGGTTGATGCCCTTCGCGTCACCCCGACGACTTACTCCGGAACCAATGACGTCATTCTCTTCATGGGCGTGCCGACACCGCCGACGTTCACCGGCGTGCTGAAGGCCTTCACGGAATCCGGCACAGCCCAGACACTTGCGTTGCGGGCGGACGCAGTGCCCAACTTCTCCGCCGACGGTTCGAAAGCCGTCTGGGGAACCGCGAACGGCTCAACGTGGAACATCAAGATCGGCAACGCCGACGGTTCGGGCACGGTTTCGACCATCGTGTCGGGAACTGGCTCTCCGATGGCGCAGAACCCGAGCATTTCGCCGGATGGCACCAAAGTTGCTTTCACCTACGACAACGACCTCTACGTGATGTCGACGACGGCAAATCAGACAATCTCGGCATCCGATCGAGTCATCGACTCGGCGGCGGGATACAACGTTGCAAACATCCCGCGATTCATTTCAAACAGCAAGATCGCCTACATCGGCTACCAGCCAGGCGGTGGCTGTACAACGACCTACACAGGCGTTTATGTCAAGGATCTCACGGTTGCAGGTGTTGGGACACCGATCACAAACACCTGCTTCGACCCCCCGCTTTCTGGACCCGGATCCGGCACCACCCGCATCACCTCTGGTGAAGTCGATATTTCACCCGACGGTCAATGGGCAATTTACAAGGGTCTCCAGGACAGGTCATTTGTTCGCATCATGAAAGTTGACGGGAGCGGGTCGGCAATCAGCGTCGCAGAGGCCACTGGTTTTGCAACCCTCTACAACCCGACCTTTTCTCCAGACGGAACGAAGGTCGCGTATTTCGGAACGGACAACAAGATCTACGCGGCAACCTTCAACACCTCGACGGGCGCCGTCGGGACGCCAGCAGCCCTGAGCATCACGAGTCCCAACTATCCCTTTGTATGGGCACCAGCTCAGGCCCAGGTAACCGGCGCCACAACGACGACGTCCACGACCACCACTTCCACGACCACCACTACAGCTGCTCCGGCCACCACCGCGACCACCGCAGCCACAACGGCCACAACTGCAGCCGCCACATCGACAACAGTTGCGAACGTTTACGCCAACGCCAAACCCGGCGTCACGGTGACCGACTCCAAGGTTTACACGGCGCCGCCGTCGGCCGTTTCGGCAAATTCAGCGATCTACGTTCTGACTGAGGCGCAGAACAAAGTGATGGACGTCCAGACATTGACCCCGTCGGTCTGCTTGCCGAACGATGACGAACTCGTCTTCATCAACTCCGGCCAGTGCATCTCTCAGGTCGTCAATGCGAAGACCCGTGCGGTCCTTCGTACTTTGAAGATCTCGGTTGTCCCCGACGACATCAGCGTGGTCAAGATCGGCAACGAGATCGTCACCCTTGCCCCGATCTACTTCGACGTGATGTCGTCGACAGTCGATGCAAAGGCGATGGCCCGCTTGAAGAGCCTCAAATCGAAGATCTCGGCTGCCGGTTCGGTTCTGTTGATCGGCCATTCGGGCACCCTGAACGGCAACAGCCCCGCGAACGTTGCAATCTCCCGCGACCGGGCGAGTGCAACACTCGCGGCGTTGAAGTCAATCGGCGCCAAGGGACCGTTCGCGATCAGCGGCGTCGGTGCTCTGGACCCCGCGAACACCGGCAAGACCGAGGCTGATC
The DNA here is from genome assembly GCA_036735765.1 of Ilumatobacteraceae bacterium. Lineage (GTDB taxonomy): Bacteria > Actinomycetota > Acidimicrobiia > Acidimicrobiales > Ilumatobacteraceae > F1-20-MAGs119. Next base: position 4,498 of record DAINNS010000054.1, read on the forward strand.
AAGCGAAGAACCGTCGCGTGGTCATCGCACTGATTCCGTAACCAACGAAACCTTCGGGTTCATTACGGCCGCAGGGACGAGATCCCTGCGGCCGTTTTCGTTGTAGCCGCACCGAACTTCTTGCCCGGTGACTTGGTGAGGCGTTCGATCGGGCCCGACACGCTGACCGCTGCGATGACGAGGCCGTCGACGACGACGGGAGCACTGACACTGGCGACGCCGGCTTCGCGTTCGGCGACACTTTCGATCCAACCACCCTTGTTCAGAGCGCGGCCCGCGAGCACGTGGCCGGCGCTGCCGCGGCCAAGGGGATAAACCTCGCCTTCGGCAATGATCCAACGCAAGCCGTGTGGCGACTGCAATGACACGACGCAGCGCCTGTTGTCGCCGTCGCGTACGTATAGCTGCACACTTTCTCCCGTTGTTTCGACGAGCCGCTCGAGCAGTGGCCTTGCACGAGTGGCGAGTGGAAACTGTCGCTGGGCTGCGGCGGCCAGCGTGCCGAGTGCGAGCCCGAGAACGTAACGACCGTCGGCGTCGCGTCGCACGAAGCCGTGTTGTTCCAGAGCGGTGGCCAAGCGGTGCGCAGTGGCGCGGGGCAGCCCGGTGGCGTCCTGCAAGTCGGCGAGGGTCAAGCCGTCAGCCGACGCAGCAAGTGCGTTCAATACCACGACGGACTTGTCGAGAACTCCGACCCCAGATACGCTTTCCATTTGTTGGGAATCTTATCCCAAATAGTGAGAACTGAAAGACAACGTCGGAAAGGCATCCATGAGCAAGCCGATGACACTGCCCGAGAAGGTGTGGGAACGCCACGTCGTCCACCGCGGCGAGGGCGAACCCGATCTTCTCTACATCGATCTTCATCTCGTCCATGAAGTGACGAGCCCGCAGGCCTTCGAGGGCTTGCGCATGTCGGGACGCACTGTGCGCCGCCCCGACCTCACCATTGCGACCGCCGACCACAACGTGCCGACGGCCGACATTCACCTGCCCGTTGCCGACCCGATCTCGAAGCGTCAGTTGGAAGTGCTCGACGAGAACGCCGCACACTTCGGTGTGACGGTGTTCCCGATGGGCCACAAGGACCAGGGCATCGTGCACGTCATTGCCCCCGAGCAGGGCCGCACGCTGCCCGGCATGACCATCGTGTGCGGTGACAGCCACACGGCGACGCACGGCGCGTTCGGTGCGCTGGCGTTCGGCATCGGCACCTCCGAGGTGGAGCACGTGCTGGCGACCCAAACCCTCCCCCAGTCGCGGCCGAAGTGGATGCGCGTGTCGGTGGAAGGAACCGCGCCGGCCGGCGTGACCGCCAAGGACATCGTGCTCGCCATCATCGGCGAGATCGGCACGGGTGGCGGCATCGGGCACGTCATCGAATACAGCGGCTCGGCGATACGTGCGCTGTCGATGGAAGGCCGCATGACCGTGTGCAACATGAGCATCGAGGCGGGTGCGCGCGCGGGCCTCATCGCCCCCGACGCGACGACGTTCGAGTACCTGAAGGGTCGAGACAACGCACCGAAGGGCGCCGACTGGGACGCTGCCGTGGCCGACTGGAAGACCTTGGTCACCGACGACGGTGCGAAGTTCGACAAGGAAGTGGTCATCGACGCATCGAAGTTGACGCCGCAGGTCACGTGGGGCACGAACCCCGGCCAGGTTCTGGGTATCGACGCCACCATCCCCTCGCCCGACGACCTCGCAGATGCGACGCAGCGCGACACGGTTGCCCGTGCACTCGAGTACATGGGCCTGACACCCGGCCAGAAGATCCGTGACATCGCGGTCGACACCGTCTTCATCGGGTCGTGCACCAATTCGCGCATCGAAGACCTGCGCGCGGCCGCAGCGGTGATGAAGGGTCGCAAGGTCACCGCCAAGCGCGTGATGGTGGTGCCCGGTTCGCACCGTGTGAAGGCCCAAGCGATCGCCGAGGGCCTCGACAAGGTGTTCACCGAGGCTGGCGCCGACTGGCGCGAGCCCGGCTGTTCGATGTGCCTCGCGATGAACCCCGACAAGCTCGCCGTGGGCGAACGCTCGGCGTCCACCTCGAACCGCAACTTCGAGGGCCGTCAGGGCCGTGGCGGTCGCACGCACCTCGTGTCGCCCGAAGTCGCCGCGGCAACCGCAATCGTCGGACGTTTCGCAACACCCGCAGACCTGAAGTGACTGGAGACGAACAATGAAAGCAGTACGCGTCATCTCGGGTACCGGACTCCCCCTCAAGCGGTCCGACGTCGACACCGACCAGATCATTCCCGCCGAGTGGCTGAAGCGTGTCGAGCGCACGGGCTTCGAGGCCGGCCTCTTTTCCACGTGGCGCGACGACCGCAACTTCGTGATGAACGACGAGCGGTATGCGGGCGCAACGGTTCTCGTCGCTGGCCCGTCATTTGGTGTCGGCTCGTCACGCGAGCACGCGGTGTGGGCGCTTCAGCAGTACGGCTTCGATGCCGTCATCGCACCGTCTTTCTCGGACATCTTCCGCAACAACTGCACGAAGAACGGCCTTGTTCCCGTGGTCGTCGACGAATCCGTCGTTGCCAAGATCTGGGAGGCCATCGAGGCCGACCCCAAGACCGAGATCGTCGTCGACATGGAGAACTTGAAAATCGAGGTTCCCGCCAAGGGCCTCGTTGCCTCGTTCCCCATGGACGCCCCCACACAGCACCGCTTCCTGAACGGTCTCGACGACATCGGCATCACGCTCACGCATGCCGATGCGATCACCGCCTTCGAATCGAAGCGCCCCGCCTACCTTCGCTAGGGCCGACGGAACATTCGTCGGCTACGGGGTTACAGTCGCGACATGCGCCGTAGTGCACTTTGGCTGACGTCGATGTGCGTCGCATGTCTCGTGACCGCCTGCGGCGCAAACGAGCCGTCGGCGTCACAGGATGCTCCCCAAACGAAGAACGCCGCCAAGGTGGCCAAGCCATCGTCTGCTGTTGTGGCGGCATCGCCACGTAGTGCCTGTTCCCCGCTCGGCGCTATTTATCAATCGAATCCCGTGATCGTCCCTCCACCCAATTCGTATGAGGCCGACGACAGCTTCTCGTACGACGGCGGCGACGATTGCTCCTTCCTCGCCAAGTACGGGCGTGGACCGTGGAACGTCGCGCAACCCGGTGTGTTCGAATTCCAGTGGTCCGAAACGAAGACCGTCGGTCCGGTGGTTGTCGAGATTTCGCGCGACGGCCTGGTTTGGCAAGCACTCCAAACCACGTGGTCGGCCGCAAAGCCGAACTCGGCATCGGCGCGAATCTCACTCACCGGCCAGGTTTACGTTCGCGTGCGTCCGAACCCTTAGTTGCACCAGCAACCTCGCCACACCGCGAGATCCGTTCACCGGGTCCTACGTCGCCGTCCCGCCACAATGACGAGGGCGAAGGCGCCGAGGAGAGCCGCACTGACCGCCGGAACCAGCCATGACGGAACCGACGAGTCATCATCGGCAGCGGCCTGGTACGCCTCGGCCTCGGGGGTTCCCTCGACCAAGACCTCGCGCTCGACGACGATCACCTGCCCATTCGGGTCGGTGACTTCGAACTCGATCTGGTTCTCTCCGCTTGCGGCCGGCACGACAAGCGCCAGTACGCGGCCCGTCGAGGTGTCGATGAGGCGCCACTCTCCCTTGTTGATACGAATGCGCAACTTCACCTTGCTCAGATCGACGGAGTCACCGAGCACCTCCGCCAGCACGGACTTGATG
>DAINNS010000055.1:0-8208 GCA_036735765.1 Ilumatobacteraceae bacterium
CACCGGCGCGGGCAGAGTCGTTCCGGTTGGCAGTGACGTCGACGTCGTCGGTGCGGCGATGGAAGAGGTGAAGCTGAATGCGCCGCTGCTGCCGTCGGGAAGCGCCCAACTGACGACACAGGCACCGGCGGCGGGAACCTGTGTCAGTGGTGCGCTGACGGTTTTCAGATCGGTACCGAGTTGCGCCGCGCCGAGGCTGACGATGTTGCCGTCGCACACCAGCGAGAGACCCATCTGGTTGACGTCGTTCGGGTTGGCGAGCGGATTGGTGAAGACGAGTTGAAGCTGTGTGGGGGCGACGGTCACGTTTTCACTGGGGGCGGGATTCGACGACGACAAGGTGTTGTCGCCAACCGCGCTCGCGCTGCCGGCCGTCAGCAATGCGCCCCAGAATCCGAGCAGCACGCCCACGATGACTCCGGCAAAAACCGACGAGCGGACACGGCGACGGACGGGGAACATGGCGCTCTGCACGGTAGCCAATCCGCTGTGGGCGACGGGTCACGCCGCACCCGATCGGTAGGCTCGGTCCGTGGCCGTGCAATCGCTCTACCGTCGTTACCGACCGCGCCGGTTCAGCGAACTCCGCGGCCAAGACCACATCGTACGGGCGTTGCGTAACGCGGTCGTGAACGAACGCGAAGGTCAGGCCTATCTGTTCTCCGGGCCGCGCGGAACAGGGAAAACTTCGACGGCGCGCATTCTCGCCAAGGTGCTGAACTGCGAGGCGCCGGTCGAGGGCGAGCCGTGTTGCGCATGTGCATCGTGTCTCGCGGTCGAATCGGGCACCAGCTACGACGTGATCGAACTCGATGCCGCCAGCAACAACGGTGTCGACGACGTACGCGACCTCATCGATCGCGCGGGCCTTGGCAGCCCGGGTCGCCACCGCGTCTTCATCCTCGACGAAGTGCACATGCTGTCGAAGGCCGCCGAGGCGGCATTGTTGAAGACGCTCGAAGAGCCGCCATCGCACGTGGTTTTCGTTCTCGCCACCACCGACCCGCAGAAGGTCAGCGAAACGATTCGCAGTCGCACACAGCATCTCCAGTTCCATTTGTTGCCGATGCACGACCTCGAAGAACACGTTCGGTTCGTCGTGGCCGATGCGGGCCTCGAGGTCACCGATGCGGCCATCGAACAGGTGCTTGTGCAGGGTGGCGGGAGCGCGCGCGACACGTTGTCGGCGCTCGAACTCGTCGTCGCCGCGGGAGGCGAGGCCGAAGAGGCGGTCGACCTCGACGAATTCATCGAAGCGATCATCGACGGTGATCCCGGCCGCGCTCTGGCGGCCGTCGCGTTCGCCGTGCAACAGGGCCGCGACCCGCGCACACTCGGCGAACAACTCGTGCGCCACTTGCGCGAAGCATTCCTCACACAGATGGCACCAGAACTCGTCCAACTACCCGCCGAACGTGCCGAACACGTCGCTGCGTGGGCACGTCGACTCGGGAATGGCTCGATCGTGCGGGCGATGGAGACCATCGGCGACACGCTCATCGCGATGCGCCATGCACCCGATGCGCGACTGTTGCTCGAAGTGTCGCTGATGAAACTCTGCAGTCCGGGCGACTCGGGCGATGTTTCCGGTCTCGTCGCACGGCTCGAACGACTGGAACGCGCGGTGGCGAGCGGTGTCACCGCCGCGCCGGCGAGTCCTCCGCCGCCCGTCGACCCAACGACGGGTCGGGCCAAGCTGGGTGGAGCAGCCAAACCCGTCGTCGACACCCCACGCGCCGCACCCGAACCGACACTGGTGAAGCCCGTAATGGACAAGGCGCCAGCCGAAGTAGACAAGGCGCCAGCCGAAGTAGACAAGGCGCCAGCCGAAGTAGACAACGCGCCAGCCGTTGCGGGTAACCCCGCGGATCTGTGGCCCCAGGTGTTGACGTCGCTCAAACCGTTGGTGCGTGCGCTCTACAGCGCATGCAGCGTGTCCTCGCCCACGGCCGACACCGTGGTGCTCAGCGCGCCGAATGCCGTGCACCAAACGAAGTGCAACGAACACGCAGCAACGGTTGCTGCGGCATTCGAAAAGCTGACCGGCCGCAAGGTCGGCGTGAACGTCGACGTTGGCGATGCGCCAAAGGATCGTTCGGCACCCCGCAAGCCGAAGGCGAACGTTGCAACGGACGAGATTCCCCACGATGACATCGACCCGGACGAGTTGTCCGACATGCCGGTCGTGCCGATCGAAAGCGCACTCGACCGCATCAGCAGAAGTTTTCCCGGGTCGAAGGTGATCGACGAGGGTGACACCAAGTGAGTGCGTACACCGCACCGGTGCAAGCACTCATCGACGAACTCGGCAGGCTTCCGGGGGTCGGCCCGAAATCAGCGCAACGCATCGCACTTCATCTTCTGAAAGCCGACGACAACGACGTTGCACGTCTCGCCGAGGCGATCGTTATCGCGAAGAAGCGCGTGCGTTTCTGTGAGCGTTGTTTCAACATTGCTGATGAAACGCTGTGTCCTATCTGCACCGACCCACGTCGCGAAGGTTCGACGCTGTGCGTCGTCGAAGAAGCACGCGACATCATCGCGATCGAAAAGACGGGAGTGTTCCGCGGCCGATACCACGTGTTGCTCGGTGCGATCAGCCCGATGGACGGGGTCGGGCCCGAACAGCTGAAGATTCGTGAACTCCTCACACGGCTCGAACCCGAATCGGTGCGCGAGGTGATCGTCTGCACCAACCCAACAATCGAAGGCGACGTCACGGCGATGTACCTCGCGCGTGCCTTGAGCACGCTCGACATCAAGGTCACCCGAATCGGTACAGGTCTACCGGTTGGTGGCGACCTCGAATATGCCGACGAACTCACGCTTGGCCGTGCGCTCGAGGGCCGTCGCGAACTGCGTGACTAGTGCAACAACAGTTCATCTTCTGATCACGTCGTGACAACCGCCGACCTGTAGGTTGGGTCAATGACGGACCTCGCCCCCTCGAAAGTCGACCAACCCGCACTGATCGACGTCGTTCGGGGTATTCCCGAGTCGTGCTACCGACGTTCGACGGTGCGTGGTCTGCTGTACGTCGCGCGCGATGTCGCCGTGTACGCGGTCTTGTTGTATGCGTTGATCACCGTCGACGCGTGGTGGGCGGTGCCGCTTCTGTGGGCTGCGACGGGTCTTTGCATCAGCGGCATCTTCGTGATCGGCCACGACGCCTCGCACAACGCACTGTTCGATTCGAAGCGGCTCAACGCATTCGTCGCGAAGTTGGCACTGTTGCCGTCGGCCCACGTCGAGTCGGCCTGGGACTTCGGCCACAACCGTGTGCACCACGGACACACCGTGAAGCAGGGCATGGACTTCGTGTGGCACCCGGCAACCAACGAGGAGTGGTCATCGATGCGTCGATTGGCTCGGTTGCGCCACCGCTTCGAATGGTCGTGGCTTGGAGCGGGCTTCTACTACGGGCGCAACGTGTGGTGGAACAAGATGATGCGCTTCAGCACCGACGGCAAACTCGGCGGCACCATCGCCCGTGAACGCAGGGTGATGTCGTTGTTGTTGGCGATCGCCGCCGTCGCGGTGGGCTACGCCGGTTGGCGATCACACGGAAGCGTGCTTGGCATTGCGTGGATGATCACGAAGGTCGCGGTTGTGCCGTGGATGATCTTCACCTGGACGATCGGTTTCGTGGTGTACGTGCAACACGTGAACGAAGACATTCGTTGGTACCCACGGAGAGAGTGGACGAAGTTCCGTGGTCAGATGGAGGGAACGACGAACCTGCGGATTCCCCGGGTTTTCAACTTCTTCCTGCACAACATCTTCGTGCACGTTCCGCACCACGTCGACATGCGCATCCCCTTCTATCGACTACCCGGCGCAATGCGATCGATTGAATCGCGCTTTCCCGGAGTCGCCATCACGAAGAAGTTCCGCTTGCGCGACTATTTGTCGACGACGTCGGGATGCAAGTTGTACGACTTCGAAGCCGGAAAGTGGCTGCGTTACCCGCTGAAGAGCGCGGCCTAAGCCGACATCTCGGCGCGACGTGCAAGGGGTGACGCCGGATAGATGCTGTCGCGGCCGCCCGCAAGCACCGCGATGATGCAGACGATCAAGTAGGCCGGAAGCCCGTTCCAGCCGAACAGCTCGACGCCGATGATCATGCAGGCGATCGGGGTCTTCGACGCGGCGGAGAACACCGCGACAAGACCCAGTGCTGCGAACAACGGCACCGAGGCGTCGGTGACGCGTGCGAACTGTGCACCGGCGAGGGCGCCCATGACGAAGAGCGGAAGCATTTCACCTCCGACGAAACCACTGCCCAGTGAGACTGCCGTGAACGTCATCTTCCAGAGAAACGCAACGGCGGCGACTCCCGCGGCCCCCGTCAACGCGACGTCGACGAGGTCGTAGGAGACACCGAGGTATTCACGGGTGTCGGCGAGCGCAATGAGGCCGAGCACGCACGCACCACCAAGAACCGGACGCAGTGGAGGCCAGTGCACCGCGCGAGTGAAAGCGTGTTTCACCGCGTGTTCGAGCGCGATGAACGCCCTCGCGACGATGCCGAAAAAGATCCCCGCGACCACGTAGCGCCAGAGATGTGACCAGTCGAGGTTCAGCGCATCGGTTCGGAACGGGCGATGGTGATGGATGCCGGCCATGCGGGCGGTGAGATGCGCGATGACGCTCGATGCGACCGCGAACGGCAGAGCGTCGAGGTGTCGTCGTGATTCACGCTGAACCTCGAGGGCGAACGGGCCACCTGCCGCGGGCACGCCGAAGAGTCCACCGAATGCGGCCCCGACGGCACAGATGATCAAAGTGGTGCGAGTTCGACGATCGATGCGAAGTCGTCGAGAGGCTTCGTCGGTGACGCTCGCGACGATCTGGACGGCTGCACCCTCGCGGCCGACGCTGGCTCCGACGAGGTGCGATGCCACGCTGCCCGACCAGATCATCGGCGCCATGCGTGCCGGAACATCGCCATCGGGAACGTGTGCGGCATCGAGAACGAGCCCCGTGCCTCCGGCAATCGGTTGGCCGAACCGGTGGTAGAGAAGTCCGACGACGAATCCGCCGACGGGTAGACACCAGACCAACCAGTCGAAGTCGGTGCGTGTCGTCGTTGCCCAGTTCAGCGAACCGAGAAACAGAGCGCTGAGCAGACCTCCGACAATGCCGATGACGACCGTGCCACCGACACGGACGAGCAGCGTTCTAGAGCGACCGGACAATGATCGCGTCGCCCTGGCCGCCACCACCACACAGTGCGGCTGCACCCATGCCACCCCCGCGACGGCGCAGTTCGTGGAGGAGATGCAACGTGATGCGGTTGCCACTCATGCCGATCGGGTGGCCGAGTGCGATCGCACCGCCGTTCACGTTGGTGATTTCGTCGGTGATGCCGAGTTCGGCCATCGAGGCGATGCCGACCGCGGCGAACGCCTCGTTCAATTCGAAGAGGTCGAGGTCGGACACCTTCTTGCCGATCTTGGCAAGCGCGGCCTGAATTGCACGGCTGGGCTGGTGAAGCAGCGAGATGTTGTCGGGCCCGGCGACGAGTCCGTACGACACGACTTCTCCGAGGGGTGCGACACCGCATGCCTCGGCTGCCTTCTTGCTCATGACGATGACCGCGCTACCGCCATCGCTGATCTGGGACGCGTTGCCCGCGGTGATCGACCCTTCCTTCACGAATGCCGGCTTGAGGCCACCCAGCGACTCACCGGTCGTGCCGGGGCGCACGCCCTCGTCGGTGTCGAACATCAGCGGGTCACCCTTGCGTTGCGGGATGGCCACGGGGACGATCTCTTCGGCGAGACGACCTTCCTTGATCGCGTTCGCTGCACGCTCGTGGCTTTTGGCCGCAAACTCGTCCTGTGCCGCGCGGCCGATGCCACCGGCGTTGTACTTCTCGGTGCCCTCACCCATGAGGCACGCATCGAAGGCGCACCACAGCCCGTCCTTGATGATGGCGTCGGCAAGTTCGGTGTTGCCGTAGCGGAAACCACCGCGTGCGCCGCTTGCGATGTACGGCGCACCGGTCATCGACTCCATGCCGCCTGCGACGACGATGTCGGCATCGCCCGCCTGGATCATCTGGTCGGCGAGGTAAATGGTGTTGATGCCCGACAGGCACACCTTGTTGATGTTGACGGCGGGAACGTGGAGCGGAATGCCTGCCTTGACCGCGGCCTGACGTGCGGGAACCTGACCCTGACCGGCCATCAACACCTGTCCCATCATCACGTGGTCGACCTGTTCGGGTTTCACGTTCGCGCGCGACAACGCCTCGGCGATGGCGATGGCTCCGAGTTCTGCCGCGGAGAAACCCGCGAGGGCTCCGCTCATCTTCCCGATCGGTGTGCGTGCTCCGGCGACGATGTATGAACCTGGCATGCGGTCAAGCGTAGGCGTTCGGGGTTGACGCTCGAGTACCCGTCGGTAACCTCTGCGAATGGCAGACAGCGCAATGGCCGAAATCCGTGACGCGATCCTCGCAGGGGCCGACTCGGCCACGATCGCGAAGTTGCCGGTTCCCGCGTCGTACCGCGCCGCACACGTGCTGAAGTCCGAGACGTCGATGTTCGACGGCATGGCCTCGAACGCGAAGGACCCGCGTAAGAGCCTGCACGTGGGCGAGGTGCCCACACCCGAACTCGCACCTGACGAGGTGTACGTCGCGGTGATGGCGTCGTCGATCAACTTCAACACCGTGTGGAGCAGCATCTTCGAACCCGTCTCCACCTTCGGCCCGATGCAGCGTCTCGCACGCGAAAGCGAATGGGCGAAGCGCCACGACCGCGACTACCAAGTCGTGGGCAGCGACGCATCCGGCGTGGTTCTGCGTATCGGCGCAGCGGTGCGCAACTGGAAGCCGGGCGACCGCGTGACCGTGCACTGCAACCACGTCGACGACCAGGACCAGTCGGCGCACAACGATTCGATGATGGCTGCGAACCAGCGCATCTGGGGATACGAAACCAACTTCGGCGGCCTCGCCGATCTCGCCGTGGTCAAGGCCAACCAGCTGATGCCCAAGCCCACACACCTGTCCTGGGAAGAAGCAGCCGTCAACGCACTGTGCAATTCGACCAGCTACCGCATGCTCGTGTCGCGAAACGGTGCCCAGATGAAGCAGGGCGATGTCGTTCTCATCTGGGGTGCCACCGGCGGCATCGGTGCGTACGCGGTCCAATACGTGTTGAACGGCGGTGGAATTCCCGTCGGTGTCGTGAGTTCACCCGACAAAGCGAAGATCCTCCACGAAATGGGATGCGAAGCGGTGATCGACCGCAAGTCGGCCAACTACAAGTTCTTCGACGACGCCGGCAACCACGACGAGAAGGAATGGCGTCGCCTTGGGTCCGACATCCGCGACCTCGTCGGTGAAGACCCGGACATCGTGTTCGAACACCCCGGCCGCTCGACGTTCGGTGCGTCCATGTACGTGGTCAAGCGCGGTGGCACTGTCGTCACGTGTGCGGCAACAAGCGGTTTCATGATGGAGTTCGACAACCGCCATTTCTGGATGCGTCTGAAGCGCCTCGTGGGCAGTCACTTCGCCAACTACCGCGAGGCGTGGGAGGCAAACCGTCTCATCGCCAAGGGCATGATCCACCCCGTCATGTCGCAGGTCTTCGACCTGAGCCAGGTCGGCGAGGCCGCGTACCAGGTGCACCACAACATGCACGAGGGCAAGTTGGGTGTCCTGTGTCTGGCCCCCGAAGCGGGGCTCGGTGTCGACGACTCGGCCCTGCGGGAAAAGGCCGGCGAGGCGAATATCAACATGTTTCGCCGTTAGGCGAACCAAAATGGGACGATAGAGCCATGTTGCTGACTGAAATCGACCACGTTGCCATCGCCGTTCGCGACCTCGAGGCGGCCATCGACTACTACCACCGCGCCTTCGGTGCGGAGGTCGAGCACCGCGAGGTCGTCGAGAGCGACGGCGTCGAGGAAGCTTTGTTGAAGGTTGCCGAAAGCTACGTGCAGTTGCTCACGCCCACACGTGACGATTCGCCGGTTGCGAAGGCCATCGAGAAGCGCGGCGAAGGCCTGCACCACATCGGCTATCGCGTCGCCGATTGCGGCAAGGCGCTCGAGTCGATGATCGCAGCCGGTGCTCAGCCCATCGACAAGGCACCACGCCCCGGCAGCCGCGGCACGACCGTTGCCTTCATCCATCCCAAGGGTTCTTTCGGCACGCTCATCGAACTGGTGCAGGAGTAGGCCACGCCGTAC
>DAINNS010000056.1:0-8200 GCA_036735765.1 Ilumatobacteraceae bacterium
TCGGGCACGCCGCGCCGCAGGCTCCGCCACAGATGCATTCGGCCGAATCCATGGCCGCGTCGGCGACCGGCTTCGGAATGGGAATGAGGTTCGCATCAGGTGCACCACCGGTTGGCGCGGTGATGAAGCCACCCGACTCGATGATGCGGTCGAAGGCCGAACGGTCGACCATCAGGTCCTTCACGATGGGGAACGCCTTGGCGCGCCACGGTTCGATCGTGATGCTGTCGCCGCTCTTGAACTTGCGCATGTGCAACTGGCACGTGGCCGTCGCGCGCTCGGGGCCGTGGGCCTGTCCGTTGATCATGAGCGAGCACGTGCCGCAAATGCCTTCGCGGCAGTCGTGGTCGAACACGATCGCCTCGTTGCCCTCGTTGATGAGGCGCTCGTTGAGGTAGTCGAGCATCTCGAGGAACGACGCCTCGTCGCTGATCTCGTCGACCTTGTAGGTCTCGAAGTGTCCGCCGTCGTTCGGGCCCGACTGACGCCAGATCTTGAGGGTGATGTCCTTCAGGTGGTTGCTCACTTGTAGCTCCGGGTTGCGAGGTGGACGGTTTCGTAATTCAGTTCTTCGACGTTGCGCTTGGCCGACATCGGGTCGCCGGTCCATTCCCAGGCCGCGACGTGACAGAACTTGTCGTCGTCGCGCAGGGCTTCGCCTTCATCGGTCTGGTACTCGGCGCGGAAGTGACCGCCACACGACTCGTTGCGGTCGAGCGCGTCACGGCACATGAGCATGCCCAACTGGAAGAAGTCGTCGACACGGCCTGCCTTCTCGAGCGTCTGGTTCAGGCTCTCGCCGTCGCCGGTGACACGCAGGTCCTTCTTGAACTCGTCGTACAGCGCGGGCAGTTCCGACAGTGCCTTTTCGAGACCCTGCTGCGTGCGCTCCATGCCGCAGTAGTCCCAGATGATCTTGCCGACTTCGCGGTGGAACCAGTCGGGTGAACGCGTGCCCTTCACGTTGAGGTATCCGGTGAAACGCTCGCGCGCGGCCGATTCGGCCGCCTTGAACTCGGGGTGGTCCGTGCCCGGCACCGGCTTGTTCAACATCGGGGCGAGGTAGTTGCCGATGGTGTACGGCAGGACGAAGTAACCGTCGGCGAGACCCTGCATGAGAGCCGACGCACCGAGGCGGTTCGCACCGTGATCGGAGAAGTTCGCCTCGCCCGCGGCGTAGAGACCGGGGATCGTGGTCATGAGTTCGTAGTCGACCCAGAGTCCGCCCATCGTGTAGTGCGAGGCCGGGTACATGCGCATCGGCACGTCGTACGGGTTCTCGCCGGCGATGCGTTCGTACATCTCGAACAGGTTGCCGTAGCGCTCTTCGACGACGTTCTTGCCGAGGCGGTTGATCGCGTCGGAGAAGTCGAGGTACACACCGTTCTTCAGCGGACCCACACCCTGACCGCGGTCGACGGCGCGCTTTGCCGCACGCGACGAAATGTCGCGCGGGGCGAGGTTGCCGTACGACGGGTAGAGACGCTCGAGGTAGTAGTCACGGTCTTCCTCGGGAATCTGGTCGACCGGACGCGTCTCGTCGGGGTTCTTCGGAACCCACACGCGGCCGTCGTTGCGCAACGACTCGGACATGAGCGTGAGCTTCGACTGGAACTCGTCGCTCTGCGGGATGCATGTCGGGTGGATCTGCGTGTAGCAGGGGTTCGCGAAGTACGCGCCCTTGCGGTGTGCGCGCCACGCAGCGGTGACGTTGCAGGCCATCGCGTTCGTCGAAAGGAAGAACACGTTGCCGTATCCGCCGGTGGCCAACACCACCGCGTGCGCGGAGTGCGAGGTGATCTCGCCGGTCATGAGATCGCGCACCACGATGCCCGCCGCGCGGCCCTCGATGGTGACGACGTCGACAAGTTCGGTGCGGTTGAAGAGGCGCACGCCACCGAGGCCGATCTGGCGAGCCAACTGCTGGTACGCGCCGAGCAACAACTGCTGGCCTGTCTGACCACGCGCGTAGAAGGTACGGCTGACCTGTGCACCGCCGAAGGAACGGTTGTCGAGCAGACCGCCGTATTCACGGGCGAAGGGCACGCCCTGGGCGACCATCTGGTCGATGATGTTCACCGACACTTCGGCGAGGCGGTGCACGTTCGACTCGCGGGCGCGGAAGTCGCCGCCCTTGATGGTGTCGTAGAAGAGGCGGTGCACGCTGTCACCGTCACCCTGGTAGTTCTTCGCGGCGTTGATACCGCCCTGCGCGGCGATCGAGTGCGCACGGCGCGGCGAGTCGTGGAAGGTGAACGCATCGACCTGGTAGCCGAGTTCGGCGAGTGTCGCCGCAGCGGATGCACCGGCGAGGCCGGTACCCACGACGATGACCTTGAACTTGCGCTTGTTGTTCGGGTTCACCAACTTGACGTCGGCTTTGTAGTTCTGCCACTTGTCGGACAGCGGTCCGGCGGGGGCCTTCGAGTTGAGTTCGACGCTCATGGGTGTCCTTCTTCCTCAGCCGCCGACCACGCCGGCGAGAACTGCGATCGGGAATGAAACGTTGCCGACGACCACGACGGTCGCGAAACCGGTCGCGAACGCCTGACGCCACTTGTTGAAACGAGGGTTGTTCCAGCCCATCGACTGGAAGAGGCTCCACGCACCATGGAAGAGGTGGATGCCGAGAGCGATGTTGGCGAGGATGTAGAACGCGGCAACCGGCCAGCGGTCGAGACTGCGCACCACGTTGTCGTAAACATTCGCGCGGATGAACTCGCCGTCGGCGCCGACGGTGTTCGTCACGCCGAAGGTGAGGTCGAGAAGGTGCCACACCAAGAAGAGGAAGACCGTGACTCCGGTCCAGCGCATCGAACGGCTGGCGAAGTTGGCGACCTGATAGTCGCGCTCGCTTTGGTAGCGAACCGGCCGCGCAGTGCGGTTGAGGCGCGTGAGGGAAATGGCCGCGTGGATGTGAATGACCGCCATCGCGATGAGACCGCCGCGGAGCAACCACAACACGGCGCCCTTCGGGGCCAGTGGGTAGAGCAGTTTCTTCAGGAACTCGGCGTAATGGTCGAGGTCGGCGGCACCGAAGTACATCTTCAAATTGCCGATCATGTGGAACAACACGAAGCCCATGAGGCCGATGCCGGTGATCGCCATCGCGTATTTCTTGCCAACCGCTGTCGAATAGAGGTCGAGAAGGAAGGGGCGCTTCTTCCTCGACTTCGTGGCCGTGCCCGTCACCGGGCCGCGTCCATGGAGAACCTGTGCCATCTGCTTGCCTTTCTCCCGCGTGTGTTTCGGCGCGGGGGCGCCCGTTTCCAGAGCGAAGAAACGGTACCCCCACGACCCCGACAGGGCGAACTTTTCCCGAGCCAGATCGGGGGGTGTGACGGAATTGGACCGTTTCGCCCCTGTCCGCCCGAATTCCCTACACTCGTTGCGTTCACCAAAAACCCCTGGGGCTGGCTCACGCCCGCCCCTCCACCGTAAGGATGCGTTCACGTGCTTGGAATTTTCGCTGCGGAAGGCGGATGGCAGCAATTCGACCTGAAGGGTGGTGAATGGGCTGTTCTGTGGTTGTCCGCAGTGGCCGCCCTCATCGCCCTCGGCGTCGGCTTCTTCCTCGTCAAGAAGGTCATGGCCGAGAGTGAAGGCTCGCCGAAGATGATCGAGATCGCCACGGCGATCCAGGAAGGCGCTTGGGCCTACCTCAAGCGCCAGTTCAAGACGATCGGCTTCATCTTGATCCCGCTCGTCGTCATCGTCTTCGTCACTTCGACCGAGATCCTGAAGCCCGACAAGACTTCGGCTCTGTCGTTCGCCGAGGCCGGTATCTACCGCACGATCGCGTTCGTGCTGGGCTGTCTGGCATCGGGTCTCACCGGCTACATCGGTATGACCCTGGCGACGCGCGGCAACGTTCGTACCGCGGCCGCGGCTCTCAGCAACTCGATGCCCCGCGCGCTCACCGTCGCCTTCCGCACAGGCGGTATCGCGGGCATGTTCACCGTCGGTCTCGGCCTCCTCGGCGCCACCGTG
Organism: Ilumatobacteraceae bacterium; assembly: GCA_036735765.1. GTDB lineage: Bacteria > Actinomycetota > Acidimicrobiia > Acidimicrobiales > Ilumatobacteraceae > F1-20-MAGs119. The sequence goes on from DAINNS010000056.1 coordinate 3,991, forward strand.
ATCATCATGTTGTTCCAGAACACCTCGTCGGTGATCCTCGTTGGCTTCGGCTTCGGTGGCTCGCTCCTCGCGCTCTTCCTGCGCGTGGGTGGTGGCATCTTCACCAAGGCCGCCGACGTTGGAGCCGACCTCGTCGGCAAGGTCGAAGCGGGCATTCCCGAAGACGACCCGCGCAACCCCGCCACCATCGCCGACAACGTGGGCGACAACGTGGGTGACTGCGCCGGCATGGCCGCCGACCTCTTCGAGAGCTACGAGGTCACCCTCGTTGCATCGATCATCCTCGGTGTGGCCGCGTTCAACTCGATCGGCCTCAACCCGGCCCTCGGACTCGTCTTCCCGCTCGCGGCCCGCGCCATCGGCGTGGTTGCCTCGATTGCGGGCGTGTTCGCCGTGAAGGCCAAGCCGGGCGAAACCGACGCGCTGAAGCCGATCAACCGCGGCTTCCTCGTGGCCGGTGTCCTCACGCTCGTCGGCACGCTGATCCTTGCACTCGCCTACGTCGGCAACGACACGTACGCCGGCACCGACGAGAAGGTCGTGCCGCTCAGCGGCGCCGGTTGGCGCGTGTTCGGTGCGGTGGCAATCGGCCTCGTGCTCGCACAGCTCGTCAGCCGTCTCACCGAGTACTACACCAGCACGCACTACCGCCCGGTGAAGGAAATCGCCGAGTCGGCGGAAACCGGCCCGGCCACCGTCGTGCTTTCGGGTACGGCTGCCGGTCTCGAGTCCTCGGTGTACGCGGTCGTTGCAATCGCAATCGCCATCGGTGTGGCCATCGGCCTCGGCGGCGGCAACCTGACCTTCAGCTTCTACCTCGTTGCCCTCACCGGCATGGGCATGCTCGCGACCACCGGCGTCATCGTTTCGGAAGACACCTTCGGTCCCGTCTCCGACAACGCGGCGGGTATCGCCGAAATGTCCGGCGAATTCCACGGTGAGCCCGAGAAGATCATGGTCGCACTCGACGCCGTCGGTAACACCACGAAGGCCGTCACGAAGGGCTTCGCGATCGGCTCGGCCGTCATCGCGGCCGTCGCCCTCTTCGCGTCGTTCATCGAAATCGCCGGTGCGAGCATCAAGGACAAGATGGGTGAACCGCTGGTCGACAGCGTGAAGAACCTCGCCGACGGCGTGTTCAAGTTGCCCGAACTCGCGATCAACGTCGCCGAGCCGAAGGTCTTCATCGGCCTCCTCATCGGTGGCGCGGTGCCGTTCCTCTTCTCGGCACTCGCGGTTCGCGCGGTTGGTCGCACGGCCGGCGTCGTCGTGCAGGAAGTGCGCAACCAGTTCGCCGACGGCGGCATCATGGCGGGCACCAAGAAGCCCGACTACGGCCCGGTCATCGACATCTGCACCAAGGCCTCGCTGCGCGAGCTCACCACGCCCGCACTTCTCGCGGTGCTCACGCCGGTTGTCATCGGCTTCGGCATCGACTGGAAGGCACTTGGCGCATTCCTCGCGGCAGTCATCCTCGTCGGCCAGTTGATGGCGAACTACCTCAGCAACGCCGGTGGTGCGTGGGACAACTCGAAGAAGTACATCGAGGACGGTCACCACGGCGGCAAGGGCAGTGAGGCCCACAAGGCAGCCGTCATCGGTGACACCGTCGGCGACCCCTTCAAGGACACCGCAGGCCCGGCGCTGAACCCGCTCATCAAGGTGATGAACCTGGTGTCGCTCTTGATCCTTCCCGCAATCATCAAGACCCAGGACAACGACGGTGGTCGCTACGTGATCGCCGCCGCAGCCCTCGTGGTTCTCGTCGGATCGATCGTGTTCTCGAGCCGCAAGGCATCGGGTATCGCGGCAACCGCCAAGTAACGAACAAGCGCTGAGCGACGCCACATGCGCTACCTCAGCCTCGACTGGATTGAAGAGATCGGCCGCCTCGTGGCGGCCGATCTCTCTTTACAGGCCCTTGGTTCCAAGCACACGATCGGCATCACCCAGGTCATCACCGATTCGCCCGATGGCACGGTGACCTACCACCTGCAGTCGGGCAATGGTCGCGTCACATTCGGTGCCGGCGCCGCCGAGCCCGAGGACGTGCGCTTGGAGCAGGAATACTTCAGCGCCGTCGACGTCGCCACAGGCGAGATCACAGCGGAAGATGCGTTCATCACCGGCTGCATCCGCCTCTCGGGAAACGCGCCCCTGTTACTCGAATGCCAGGCGGTGTTCGCCGGCCTCGACCCGATCTTCACCGCCGTCGCCGACCGCACCGACTATTCGTCGATTCGGTAGTTCACCTTACAAAACGATCCGCGCAATCTGCATCAGCCCGAATTTGGTCATATCAGACTTCGTCCACCGTTGGCAGACCGCTTGCGGTCTCTCGTCTTCCAAGTAGATCTTCACGGACTATCTTCGGCGAATGGGAGGCTTGGATGTTGAGAAAGCCATGGTTTGTCCCAGTATTCATTCTGCTCATCTCCCTGTCAGGGAACGCTCGTATTGAAGCCGACGACTGGGGTACTGGGACAGGCCCGACCGGGGCACAACCTGACGGCTCGACACACAACTGGTGTTGGGGTATCGGGTTCGACTCTGATCTACAAGACAACGTCAATTCCTCTTTTTACGACGCTCTCGATGCCCCGACCGATGCACAAGTGGAATTCAAATCAACGTGCAAACTGACCGGTGACGGAGAAACGGACACTGTTTGGTTCGATGCGGATTTGCCAGGCGGACAACGAGGACAGGTGTTCTGCGAAGATTTTGACAACAACCTGTGTGATCAGTTTTATGTGACGCTAGATCCGACTGAATTGAACATCGGTTCGAATGATGAGGCGGATACGACAAAGACTTCCTGCCACGAACTTGGGCATTCAGTAGGGCTCTCCCACGGCGCGGGGGGCGGGAACGGCGGAGCAGACGACTGCATGATGTCTGGTGAGCGGCCAAACCTCAACAGCCAATACGAGCGATACTCCCTCCACCACAAGGAACACATCAATGACTGGTTCTAATGGCCTGGTGAGGTGGCGCTCTCGGCGCTTCCGCGTCGCGCTCATAGCCCTGATACTCATTTCGACGGGTCTGGCCATCGGGCAACGAAGACCGACCGTGCCGGCCAGCGAAAGTGCAGCACCGAGAGAGCCGTCAACGTCTGATCTCGCCGGATTTCTGCGTGCTCTTGGCCGCGGAATCGACTTCGAACCATCGGATTCACCTGACGATCTCGCGTCGCGATCCTCGGTTACGGTTTCGGGCACAATCAAAGAGATCGTCGACGGCCGAGTCTTTGGTGTCGGGTCAAGTCGTGACGTCGAGCCGAGGTTCTTGACGATCGGCATCCTGGTCAAAGTTGAGCAAGTCTTGAGCGGCGACAGATCGCTTCTCGCGGACGACTCCGTTTACCTTGAAATCTCGCGGTCGAAAGATGTCTCGATTCAATCTGTCCAGCGCGCGACCCCAGTCGACCAGCGAGTGCTCCTCTTCCTCGATGACTATTCACAGGGCCCGAAGCCCTTTTCACTTGTCCAAGAATCGTCGATCGGGCCCCGTCAAGTTGTATTTGCCCCTTACACCGAGGGCTTCCTTCTCGAAGACCGAACGACGGGTGCAGTCACCGGAGGCTTGGAGTCGATAGATGAATTGGGTCCGGCTTGGCAACGCGATCGTGCGAGTTTCGACAGATTCGTCGCAGGTCTCACACGTTTGAATGGCGCGAGACGGTCGAACTAGATCAGACCGAGCTGACGAACCGCGTCGCGCTCTTCGGCGAGTTCGGCCACCGAGGCGTCGATCTTTCCGCGGCTGTAGGCGTCGATCTCGAGGCCCTGGACGATCTCGTACTTGCCGTTCTTGCAGACGCAGGGGAACGACGAGATGAGGCCCTCGGGAACGCCGTACGAGCCGTCCGACGGAACCGCCATCGACACCCAGTCGCCCTCGGGCGTGCCCTTCACCCAGGAGTGGATGTGGTCGATCGCTGCGTTGGCCGCAGATGCCGCCGACGACAGACCGCGTGCCTTGATGATCGCCGCGCCGCGCTTGGCGACGGTCGGAATGTAGGTCTCGTCGAGCCACTTCTGGTCGTTGACGAGCGACGCCGCGTTCTTGCCGTCGACCTCACAGTGGAAGAGGTCGGGGTACTGCGTCGTCGAGTGGTTGCCCCAGATGGTCATCTTCTTCACCGAGGTGACGGGACGGCCCAACTTCTGGGCGATCTGAGTGACGGCGCGGTTGTGGTCGAGAC
>DAINNS010000057.1:0-8181 GCA_036735765.1 Ilumatobacteraceae bacterium
TCGGCGGGGTCGGCCACCCAACGTTCGAGCCAGTCGAAGCGTTCCTGCGACATGCCGGCGGGCAACACCGCGACGCCGCGACTACCCATGATGCGGCTGATGGCGACACCACCTCGCGCGTAGTTACCCGTCGACGGCCACACCGCGCGGTGCTTCGTCGGGTCGAACTGACCCGAGATGACACGCGGCGCAAAACACGAATACGCGGCGAGCACCTTGTGTGCGGTGATCATCGGGAATCGATCGCCGAACACGACGATGATGGGGCTTTCGACTCCGGTCAGAGACGACGGCAACACCACATGATCGGGCACCGACACGCGGTTGCCGGCCATGTCGTTGTACCAGTGGACGCGGAAGAGGTTGCGGGCATCGGGGGCGTTCTTGTCGAGACCCGCGAGACCCGCCGCCACGTCGGCCGGGATCGTCGAAGGATCAGCCAACTGCCCGAACGTGGGCAGGACGATCTTCTGCTCGGCAAAGCGCTTCACGCTGTTGGCAAGTGATGCCTCGTCGACGACGGAGTCGGCGAGACCAAGTTGGTCGGTGAGCGCTTCCTTCGAGAGGCCCGAAACGGGGCTGGCGGGCGGAGCCGTTTTTGTCGTCACCTTTACATTCTGTCAAAGAACGCTCCCGTTCCCGACGCACCGAGAGTTAGCCTTCGTCACGCCGCCGGCGTAGCCCAATGGCAGAGGCACGGCGCTTAGGACGCCGCAAGTGAGAGTTCGAGTCTCTCCGCCGGCACGTGTTCATCGACGACCTGCCAACCCCCGCCCTCATCATCGATGCGGGCGCCCTCGAGACCAACCTCGCGACCATGTCGCAGGCGTGGCCCGGCAGTCGCCTACGCCCTCACGTGAAGGCCCACAAGTGTTCGGCCCTTGCCAAGGTGCAGCAACGCTTCGGACACAACGGCTTCACGTGCGCCACTCCGCGCGAGATCTCCGGCCTCGCGAAGTCGGGCATCGAGGCCGACTTTCTTCTTGCCAACGAATCGGTCGACCCCGCACGTCTCGGGGCGATCGCCGCCACGGGGGCGACCGTCGCCGTTGATTCCGACGAGACGGTGCAGGCCGCCGCGCGTGCCGGAATCAAGAACGTGTTGATCGACGTGTTCGTGGGTCTCCCCCGCTGTGGTGTCGAACCCGACGATGCGGCGAGGCTCGCCGACCTTGCACGGTCACTGCGAATGAACGTCCGCGGCGTGATGGGATACGAGGGGCACCTCATGATGGTGACCGACCCCGCCGCGAAACGTGAACAGGTTCGCGCCGCCATGGACACGCTGCTCGCGTGCGCCACGAAGGTCGGCGGCGACATCGTCTCGGCGGGTGGCACGGGCACGTGGCGCGAGCATCTCGACACCGGTATCACCGAACTGCAGGCGGGCAGCTACGCGCTGATGGACACGCAATACGCGACCCTCGGATTGCCTTTCCGCCAGGCCGTACACGTCGTTGGAACCGTCATCTCGCGCGCGGCAGGCTGGGCAGTGGCCGATGTCGGTCTGAAGGCGCTCGGCATGGACCACGGCAACCCCGAAGTCGACGGCTACGACGTGTGGTTCTGTTCCGACGAACACGTCACGTTCGCCGTGAAGCGCGACCCGAACTCGCACGGCGCACCGACCTTCCTGCCCAAGGTCGGCGAGCGAGTGCTGATCGTGCCCGCGCACATCGACCCCACGATGTCGCAACACGAACGCGCGTGGGTGCACCGCGACGGCCTCGTCGTCGACGAGTGGGCCATCGACCTACGCGGATGGTGACGCCTCGTCAGTCGCGTAGTGCGGCGGCAAGTTCACGAAACGCCCGCCCTCGGTGCGACACCGCGTTCTTTTCTTCGGCCGTCATCTCGGCAAACGTTCGCCCGTCGCCATCGTCGGGCACGAACAACGGGTCGAAGCCGAAGCCGCGTTCTCCGCGTTCCGCGTCGGCGATGCGTCCATCGCACACACCCCGCACGACGGTTTCCGAGCCGTCGGGCCAGGCAACGAGTACCACCGTGACGAATCGTGCACCGCGATTGTCGACCCCCGCGAGCGCACCGAGCAACTTGCTTCTGTTCTCCGCATCGGTGCATCCTTCGCCCGCGTAGACGGCCGTGTCGACCCCCGGCGCACCCCCGAGTGCGGCGACTTCGAGACCGGTGTCATCGGCCACCGCCGCCCTGCCCGTGGCCGCCAGAATCGCGCGCGCTTTCAACCGCGCGTTGCCAACGAGAGTTCCGGCATCCTCGATGATGCTGCCGACCGCTTCGGGGCGAGGCAGCAGCACCCAACCCTCGGGCAGCATTCCCGCGATCTCGGCCACCTTGCCGGGGTTCGACGTCGCGCAGACCAGCTCGCGCGGTACGTGCACCGACTCTCCGTTCAGCGACCGAGCGGACGCACCACGGGGGGCGTCGACAGCACGCTGCGCTGGGCCTCGAAGATGCGACCGAGACCGTGAGATGCGAGTTCGAGCAACGTGTCGAGTTCCGAGCGAGCAAAGGCCTGGCCCTCGGCCGTGCCCTGCACCTCGACGAACCTCGCCTCGCCACCGCCGACTGGTTGCAACATCACAACGTTCATGTCGACCTCGGCCGAACTGTCCTCGACGTAGGGAAGGTCGAGAATCGGCGTCCCGTTGTGGATACCCACGCTGATCGCTGCACACTGCGAGTGCAACGGGTGCTTCTTCACGGATCCGTTCTGCACGAGACGCGTGAGCGCGTCGTGCAGCGCGACGAAACCACCACAAATGCTGGCCGTGCGCGTGCCACCGTCGGCCTGCAAGACATCGCAGTCGACCACGACCTGGCGTTCACCGAGAAGTGTCATGTCGCACGCGGCACGCAGCGAGCGCCCGATGAGACGCTGGATCTCGACGGTGCGACCACTCTGTTTGCCCTTTGCCGCTTCGCGGTCGACGCGCTCGGGCGACGAGCCCGGAAGCATGCTGTATTCGGCCGTCACCCAACCCTTGCCACTGCCCTTCATCCAGCGCGGCACGTCTTCGTCGATCGACGCGGTGCACAGCACGCGTGTGCGTCCGAACGACACGAGCACAGAACCCGCCGCCATTTCGGTGTAGTCGCGCTCGAAGGTGAGCGGGCGCAGTTCGTTCGGATGTCGGCCGTCGGGTCGTGTCATGCCGACCATGATTGTGCATCCGAGAGCTCGGGACCGAACAGGCGGCTGCCGAGCCGGGCGAACCACTCGGGGTCTCCCGACGAAAAGAAGCGGTGTTCACCGGTTCGCTGCGTCGTTTCGCCCATGCCACTGGACACGAGCATCGAGCGCACGGCGAATGCCGTTTCGTCGGCCGACGACACCAACACCACATCGGGACCCATCACTTCGCCGATCACGCGCGCCAGGTACGGGTAGTGCGTGCAACCCAGCAGCAGAGTGTCAACGCCCGCAGACGAAACCGGGGCGAGCAGGCGTTCGGTGAGTACGCGCACCTCGGTGCCCGTTGTCTGGCCGCGTTCGACGAATTCGACGAGGCCCGGACACGCGGCCGACACGAGTTCCACCGAAGCATCTACTTCGGCAACGGCTTTGTCGTAGGAACCCGAGTCGATGGTGCCTACCGTGCCGATGACGCCCGCGCGACCGTTGCGCGTTGCCTGGACGAGCGCGCGTGCGCCGGGCTCGATGACGCTGACCACCGGCACGGGAAGGATCGCCGACAGTTGGTCGAGCGCGACGGATGCTGCGGTGTTGCACGCGACCACGATCATCTTCACGTCGAAGTCGTTCACGAGGCTGGTTGCGATCTCGTGGGCATAGCGCTGCACCTCGGCCGCGGGTTTGTTGCCGTACGGATAGCGGCCGGTATCGCCGATGTACACCAGATCCTCGGCGGGCAACAGGTCGATGACCGCACGCGCCACGGTGAGGCCCCCGAAACCGGAGTCGAACATTCCGATCGGCTGAACCATCGCCTTTCAATCTATGGGTTCGTCGTCGCGAGTACGTTGAGCACGTGCTCGGGGCCACTCTTCTCGCGATCGGAGCGGCTTTCCTGCATGCGGGGTGGAACCTCGCGATCAAACAGGGCGGCGACAGATGGCATGCACTGTGGGGACAGTTCTTCGTCGCAGGCCTCGGATGTGCGGTGCTCGTCGTCGCACTCGGCGGCGTTCCCGCCTCGGCGTGGATGTGGGCTTCCCTCAGCGGACTCGTGCACGTGGGCTACGTGTGGGCGCTCGCACGTGCGTATGACCTCGGTGACTTTTCCGTCACCTACCCCATCGCGCGAGGAACCGGAGCGGTTCTCGCCGCGGTCGGCGGCGTGGTGCTGCTCGACGACTCACTGTCGACGCTGAACGTGGTCGGCATTGCGATCACCGCGGTTGGCTTGTGGCTGATTGCCGGGCCCGCCGACAACTCCCACGTCCGAGTTGCGCTCGCCGTTGCGGCGACGATCGGCGTCTACTCGGTGCTCGACAGCCACGGATCGCGAGAGACGGGTGGCAACCTCTATCCACTCACCACGTTCGTCGCGTGTGCGGTCTTCACCACCGCACACGGCCTCGCCTTCGGTCGCCGCACGACGATGCTCACAGCACTTCGCACACGGTGGCATCGCTTTGCCCTCGGTGGTGCGGCGTCGGTGTTGACGTACTGGATGGTGCTCATTGCCGTTCAACGGGCGTCGGTGGGCTACGTCACTGCCCTGCGCGAATCGAGCGTCGTCATCGCAGCGGTCATCGGCGCAGTTGCCTTGAAAGAGCCCCACGCCCGCCGACGGATCATTGCTGCGTGTGTTGCCGTCGCGGGACTCGTTGTCCTCGTCGCCGGTTGAAGGCTGGCGCCGACTAGAAGTAGATGATCTTCTCGGCTGCGGCTTCGGCCGCATCGAGGTCGTCGGTGTACGCACCCGTCGAGAGGTACTTCCAACCGCCGTCGCACACGATGAAGACGATGGTTCCCTCGTCGATTTCGTTCGCCACCTTGATGGCGCCGGCGAGGGATGCTCCCGACGACAGACCGGCGAAGATGCCCGTCTGGGCAACGAGACGTCGCGTCCACTCGATGCTCTCGCGCGGACGCACGACACGCTTGCGGTCGAGCAGTTCGAATCCGTTCCAGTTCTCGAACACCGGCGGGATGTAGCCGTCTTCGAGATTGCGCAGACCCTCGACGCGCTCGCCGAGTGGCGGCTCGATGGCGATGATCTTCACTTCGGGCTTGTGCTCGCGCAGATAGCGACCGGTTCCCATCAACGTCCCCGATGTTCCGAGACCCGCGACGAAGTGCGTGATCTCGGGGCAGTCGCGCAACACCTCGGGACCGGTGGTTTCGTAGTGGGCGCGCGGGTTGGCATCGTTGCCGTATTGGTAGAGGAAACACCACTCGGGATGCTTCTCGGCCATCTCCTGTGCGCGACGCACGGCCCCGTTCGAGCCCTCTTCACCGGGGGTCAAGACGATGTCGGCACCGAAGATCTGGAGCATCTGACGACGCTCGACCGAGACACTGGTCGGCATGAGGATGGTGATCGGGTAACCCTTGATCTGCGCGATCGCGGCGAGCGCGATGCCGGTATTGCCCGATGACGGTTCGAGAATACGCTGGCCGGGTTGCAGCCGGCCGTCTTTTTCGGCGGCTTCGATCATCGCCTTGGCGATGCGATCCTTCACCGACCCGAACGGGTTCTGGTTCTCCAACTTGGCGACCAGGCGCACCGACGGCTTGGGCGACAGCACGCTCACGTCGACCATCGGGGTGTTGCCGATGAGGTCGAGCACGCTGTCGTTCACCATGTTGAGGCGGGTCTCGATGCTCATACTCAGCCTCCTTCCGACGGTTGGGCCCCGGTGGAGCAGAACCAATATGCGACTAATTCTGTCGGAATTGTACTGAATCCCGCAGCGGCTTGCTCAGGCCAGCCAATAAGCCGTCGAGATGTCCTCTTCGGCGATCTGTGCTCCCTCCGGAGCGGCCTGGTCGATGCGGAAACTGCGCGCCTCGGGCACTTCCCGCGCCAAGGTGACGATGAGGTAGTGCCACCCCGGGTCGGGCGCCTGGGCCACGTCGGTCGGGCTGGGGTACGCCTCGCTGTGGGTGTGGCTGTGCATCACACCGATGATCTCGAGCCCATCGGCTTCGGCCGCCAGTTCGGCACGCAGGTGTTCCTTCGGATCGATGGTGTACACACGCGCGCTGTTCGCCACGTTCGTGCACGGCACGAACCGCACCACCTCTGCCCTGTCGGGATGTCCCACCATCAATCCGCACGCCTCGTACGGATAGCCGGCGAGTGCATGGTCGTGCATCGCGCGCAGCTCGGTTTCGGGAACCGTCAACTTTGCTGGCACAGACACGTCGATGAATCTACCGCTGGCGAAATTGTTGAAGCGCGTCAGGCAACGGCGAGCCCGCGGGTCGAGAGGATGCGTTTGCGCAACGGCGAGAAGCCGGCCTTCTCGACCAACAGACCGCAGGCAAGCACAAGAGCGACGCCGGCGAGCATCAGCGACATGTTCTGCGAGTTGCGTCCCTCCGTCAGGATGTTGCCGAGACCCGACCCGAGATCACCCGTCGTTGCAATCAACTCGGCCGCCATCAACGACCTCCAAGCGAACGCCCAACCTTGCTCGAGGCCGGTGAGGTAGCCGGGCATCGCAGCCGGAAGGATGACCCGCCTGACGGACCGCACACCACGCAGACCCAGCATGCGTGCCGCTCGAATGTGCGATGGAGGCACGAGATCGATACCGCTGACGAGCGAATTCGCGATCGACGGAACTGCCCCGAGCAGGATGATCGCATAAACAGTCGTCGACGAGGTTCCGAACAACACAATCGAGATCGGCACCCACGACACGGACGGCAGTTGCTGCAACGCACTCAGAATCGGGCGGACGAATGCGCGGACCGGCTTCACCAAGGCGACAAGCAGGCCGAGTGGCGTGGCGATGATGATCGACAAGAAGAAACCGAACACACCGCGGTGAAGGCTGTTCCACATTGCACCCAACATGACGCCGTCATTCCACAGACCACGCAGCGCGTCGAGAACCATGCCGGGCGAAGGGATTTCGGACGTCGGCTTCAACTTCATCCACACGATGATCTGCCAGATCAAAACAACCGCGGCGGTTCCGGCCACGAACGGCCACAGCACGGCCAACGATTTGCGCACCCTATGCACTGACGCCATCCATCAACAGCCGCAGCGACTCGGTGATTTCCCGCTCGAGATGGTGAACCGCATCCGACGCCGAATCGCGCGGATACCCAGCATCGACGTTCCACACCCGCTCGATTCGACCGGGTCTGCCACCCATGAGCACGACGCGCTGACCCAACGTCACCGCCTCGCGCACGTTGTGCGTCACGAAGAGAACGGTCAGGCCACGCTCCTTCCAGAGCGTCGAGAGTTCACCGTGCAGTGCGTCTCGCGTGATGGCATCGAGCGCAGAGAACGGTTCATCCATCAACAACACGTTCGCACCACGTGCAAGAGCTCGCGCGATCGCCACACGCTGGCGCATGCCGCCCGACAATTCGTGTGGGCGCTTGTCGCCCGCTTCGGACAAGCCGACCAACCGGAGCAGTTCCGACGCCTCGGCGCGACGCTCGCGACGACGCATCGGCTTGTCGTGCAGCGCAAGCGCGACGTTGTCCGTTGCGGTGAGCCACGGGTAGAGGGCGGGATCCTGGAAAATCAAAGCGATATCGCCCTCGACTTCGACGGATCCGCGCTCAGGACGATCGAGGCCAGCGACCACGTTCAAGAGCGACGACTTTCCGCATCCCGAGGCACCGACAACGGAGACAAATTCGCCCTGGTCGACCGACAAGGACAAACCGTCGAGTGCTGGCCCGTCGGCCGACGGGTAAGTGAGTCGGATGTCGGAGAGAGTGATCATGGGCGGCAGGTCCGTTCGGGGGGATGGCGATTCCGAATAGTGGAACGCTATTCCGCTGAATTACGACCTGTCAAGTCATCTTTAGGTCTGATCCTCCGCCTCAGCCCCTACGCGCGCTGACAACATGGGCGTATGGCAGCAGAGCCCGGTGGCGTCCAGTCGGTGGCCCGGGCCGCGGCGATCCTGCGCACGCTTGCCGAGCCGCACGCCGACGGGTCGCAGCCCGGCGACGGCCTACCCCTTGCCGTGATCGCGAAGACCACGGGTCTCTCCCCCAGCACCACCCACCGCATTCTTCGTGCACTCACCACCGAG
>DAINNS010000058.1:0-8106 GCA_036735765.1 Ilumatobacteraceae bacterium
CGCGAGCTGGGTCGACGTTTTCCTGAACGCACGCGCCGGCACCATCTACGCCGGCACCAGCCAGGTGCAGCGCGGCATCGTCGGCGAGCAGATTCTCGGCCTGCCGAAAGAGCCGCGCGCCGACGCCGGCCCGTGGCGCACAATTCCCGGCCACGGGTGAGATCGCAACGGGCTACCGTCCCGTGACCGCCAGAACAATGCGATCCGGGCCCCAGATCGGCAACTTCGCGTGCTTCCACGTGATGGGCTCGATGACGTCGACCGAGGTCCACTTGTCCAGGATCGAACGCAGCATCTCCTGTAGTTCGACGCGTGCAAGTGCGGCACCCAGGCAGTGATGCACACCGAACGAAAAGGCAAGGTGATCGCGCGCGTTCGAACGTGTCGGGTCGAAGGTTGCTGAATCGGAGAAAGTGTCCGGGTCGCGGCTCGCGCCCGAGAGCGAGAGAGCGACGAGGGTTCCCTTGTCGAAGGTGATCCCGCGGTACTCGAAGGTTTCGTTGACGATCCGCATGGCGGTTCGGATCGGGTTCAAAAGCCGCAAGGACTCTTCGACGGCTCCCACGACGAGGTCGGGCTGGTCGCGCAGTGCGAACCACGTCGTCGGGTTGTCGACGACGAGGGCCATCATCGACCCGATCTGGTTGCGGGTCGTGTCGATGCCCGCGGCGATGATGCTGCGCACCAGTGACACGAGTTCCGAGGTGCTGAGGCGGTCGCCGGCCTCTTCGACGGCGATCAGTCGACTCAACAGGTCGGAGCCAGGCGAACGGCGCCGTTGATCGATAACCGACGTGCAGTAGGCGTCGAATTCTTCGGCGGCTCGAGCGAGACGGGCGTCGCGTTCCGTGTCGTCGACAGCCGAGGACTTCAGCACCTGGAAGTGTGATTCGGCCCACTTGTCGTGCAGTGGAAAGTCCTCGGGGCCGGTGCCGAGAAGTTGACCGATCACGGCGATCGGCAGTTCGCTCACCATCGACGTGAAGTCGACGACGGTCCGGCCGTGTTCATCGCGTGGTGATGTTGCCATTGCCCGTTCGACGAGCGTGTCGGCATGCGCACGGATGCCGGGGCGCATCGACTCGATCGCGCGCGGCGAGAATGCTTCGGCGACGAGACGCCGTAGGCGCGTGTGTTTTTCTCCTTCGGCGAGGAGAATGTCGTCGGCCGGCAACGAACTGACGGGGTCGACGACCCCGGCCATCATCGCGGGAACCTTGCCCGCTCCTTGGTGCAAGCGTCGATCGCGCAAGAGCGTCGTTACGTCGTCGTGGTTGAAGACGAGGTAGCCGCACAACCACGTGTGCAGCCAGCCCTTGGTTCGCGATTCTTCGAGTTCCGAATGGAACTGCACGTGGGTCGGATTGTCGAGCGACATGCGATAGCGCGGCAGTGCGCTTTCACCACTTGACATCGACGGCCCCCACCGGTCCCTGTGCCCGCTCGAGCGCGTCGCCTGCGTCGAGAAGGACGTCCTCGCGCCACGTGTGCGCGAAGAGTTGGACGCCGATCGGTGCTCCATCGACCATGCCCATGGGAAAGGCGAGTGCGGGCATCGCGATTGCGGAGAGGTTGACGCCCCATCGACCGATGTGGATCAGTTCAGCCATTGCACCCGGGTGGTCGATGTCGTAGCCGCGCGGCACCGTCACGCGTGACATCAACGGGGAGACGACGAGTGGATATTTCGCAAGGAAACGGTTCCACTCGCGCACGAGAAGGTCGCGGTCGATGAGTGCGGCCATGAAAGTTTCCGACGTTGCCGGAGGGAAGCTGCTCGACCAGTCCTCGATCGATGCTTCGAGTCCCGCATCTCCGATCGCGGGCAGCATGGGGCGCAGACCGAGCATCATGTCCGCGGCCCCGAGCCGCTGCCAGAGGCTGAAGAAGACGTCGACTTTCGGCGGTGTGATCTCGTCGACCGCGTAACCAGCCTCCCCGAGGATCGCTCCTGCGCGACGGACCGCGGCGAGCGTCTCGGGCGCGATGTCGTGACCGTCGTCAGTGACGAGTGCGACGCGTCTGGGAAGCGGATCGTCGGGAAACGCGTGTGGAGCGGGGATCCAGTTCGGGTCAGACCAGTTGCTTGTGGTCATGACGCGATAGCCGGTGCGGATGTCGGCCATCGTGCGAGCCATCACGCCGTTCGTCGACATCTCCGACGCGGTCCATGCACGACCGACAGCAGGGTTCGTGCCGCCCGTCGGCATGCGGTGAACCGTCGGTCGCAGACCGAGGATGCCGTTCATGTAGGCAGGCCAACGAACCGAACCCGCAACGTCGTTGCCCTGAGCGATCTGGCACATTCCGGTCGCCACGGCGACACCCGCGCCTCCGCTCGACCCACCACACGAAATGTCGTGGCGATGCGGGTTCAGCGTTTCTCCGTGGAGATCGTTCGCGGTGTGGAACCGCATCGCGAACGCGGGTGAGTTCGTGCGACCAACCATTGCCGCGTCGGCATCGAGCATGGCCTGGATGCACGTGTTCGTTTCGATCGACGGATTGTTCGCGAGCGAGCGAATGCCGTTGTCGTTGGGATAAGGCACGTGATCGGTGTTGATCTTCGTCGTGATGACGACACCCGCGAGTTCGCCACGGATGTTCGACCCGTCGACGCGCAACGCCGTCCCTCGGGCGTCGTCGTCAGTTCGCCGAACGATCGCATTGAGTCGGGGATTGGTTGCGTCGATGCGACGCAGGTGTGATTCGACGACTTCGCCGACGGAGACGTCACCCTTCGTGACAAGACGAGAGGAGGCTGCACCGTCCAATTCCCAGAGCTCCATCTTCCCCCCGATCGCGGTCACCCCTACGGATGACGGTAGCGGGAATCGGTCTCAGAGGAGGGGGAGAACAGTGTCGGCGAAGCGCGTGCACTCGGCGAGATGTGGGTAGCCCGAGAAAATGAAATTCTCGACCCCCATCGCGCGGTATCGGTCGATCTTGTCGGCGACCTGACGAGGGGTGCCGACGATCGCTGCACCGCACCCGCTGCGGGCTCGACCGATGCCGGTCCACAGGTGCGGTTCGACGAAGCCGTCACCACCCGACGACTCGCGCAGCTCGGCCTGGCGGCGAACGCCGGTGCTCGCCGAATCGAGTGACCGCGCCCGAATGCGGGCGCCTTCGTCGTCGTCGACGGCGGCGATCAAGTGACGTGCTGCAGCGATCGCTTCATCTTCGGTATCGCGCACGACGACGTGACACCGATAGCCGAAACGCAAGGTACGGCCATGTGCATCGGCGCGTCGACGCATGTCGTCGATGATCGTGGCGATCCCCGCTTCGGTGTCGGGCCACATCAGATAAACGTCGGCACCCGCGGCCGCAACCTCGCGTGCCTCGTCGCTGAGGCCACCGAAGTAGAAGACGGGGTCGAACGGGTTCTCCACGCAGATGCGGGGGGCATCGAGATGGACCGAATAGAACTCACCGTCATGGTCGACTCGATGGCCCTGCATGAGCGTGCGAACGATGGTCATCACCTCGAGCGTGCGGCGGTAACGAGCGGGTCCATCGAGTGATTCGCCGGGCATTTCCGACGAGATGATGTTGATCGTGAGTCGCCCACCGAGGGTTTGGTTCAGGGTCGACAGTTGGCGCGCGAGTTGCGGTGGCCAGGTTTCACCACAGCGCACGGCAACGAGGAGCCGCATCGTCGACGTCGACGGTGCGATCGACGAGGCGAAAGACGTGGTGTCGATGCCCAGTTCGTAGCCCGAAGGCAGGAGGATGTTGTCGAAGCCCCCACGCTCGGCCTCCAGCACGATGTCCCGGCAGTGTTCCCAACTGCTGCGCAGATCGGGGCGCACAACCCCGAGTTGTTCGTAGTCGTCGTCGCACAGCGCACCGAACCACGCGAATTCGGCCTTGGCAACTTGGTTCACGGAAGCGGAACCCCGTCACTTGCCTGCACGATGCGGTAGACGTCGGTGCGGTTCAGCGACACGCGCGTGGCATTTGCCAAGTCTATGAGTCGGTCGGGCTGCTGCGTTCCGACGAGGGCCACCACGTCGACGGGATGGGCGAGCACGAACGCGATCGCAACTGCGGCACGCGAGGCTTTCTCTCGCATCGCCAATTCGTCGAGCACCGACAACAGTTCGGGTCGGATGCCGTCACCCGACGCAAGTCGGCCGCCTGAGAGAGGACTCCACGCGAGTGGGGTGATTCCTTCTTCCAAGCAGAGATCGAACGTGCCGTCGCGCATCGGCGCAAGTGCCGCGCACGAGAACTCGGGCTGGGTCGAAACCAATGGTTCCTCGAGATACGTGGAAAGGGCGATCGTCTGGGACGGCGTGTAGTTGGAGACGCCGAACATCGACACCAGTCCACGGTCACGCAACGACGCAAAAGCAACCGCGATTTCTTCCGGGTGCGTGAACATGTCGGGACGATGGATTTGGTAGAGGTCGACGTGGTCGACGCCCATGCGACGCAACGAAGCCTCGCACGCGGAGATGAGGTACGAGCCGGACGAGTCATAGGGAACACCGGGGATGATGCCGCCCTTGGTTGCGAGCACCATTCGGTCGCGCAAGGAAGGATCGGCGGCAAGTACGCGACCGAGGGCTTCCTCGCACGCGCCGAAGCCGGTGCCGCCCCAATCGAGGCCGTACACGTCAGCGTTGTCGATGAGGTTCATGCCGAGGTCGAGGGCGGTCGAGATGAGTCGGCCGTTGTCGTCGTCGGAGGCGCCGGTGAGCCGCCAGCAACCGAAGCCGATCGGACCGACTTCGACTTCATCCCCCAGCCGACGGGTGGCATCGGACACGAGGTTGTCTTCCACGTGCTCAGGTTAGCCATCGCGGGAAAACGCAACTTATGGTGGCTTCGTGAACGAGTCGTGTCCGAATCCGGTGCGCCGTGCCGTCATGGTGCAGCAGTGGCGCGACCTCGCCTACATTCACTGGCGGTTCGAGCCCGCCGTGGTGAAGGAACTACTGCCGCCCGGTCTCGAGGTCGACACTTTCGATGGTTCGGCATGGGTTGGACTCATACCTTTCTCCATGCGCGGAATCACCGTGCCGCACATGCCACCGGTGCCGTACTTCGGTTCGTTTCCCGAGATCAACGTGCGCACCTACGTCCGACGCGAGGGTGTTCCCGGGGTGTGGTTCTTCTCGCTCGACGTCAACCGCCTGATTCCGGCGGTCGTGGCTCGTACCACTTATTTGCTGCCGTACTGCTGGGGTCGGGCATCGAACCTCATCGAGGACGGTGTCCTGCGGTCAAAGGTCGAACGGCGTTGGCCGTCGCGCGCACACTCGGCCACCGCCGTCGAGATCGGACCCGCGATTCCACGTTCGGATGACCTTGCCGTGTTCTTGTCTGCACGATGGGGTCTGTACTCACGCGGCCTTTTCGGTGGACTCATGTACGCGCCGGTCGACCACGAACCGTGGCGTCTCCACACAGCGCACCTGCAGAGCATCGACCAGAACATCGTCCAGGCGGCCGGGCTTCCCACCCCAACAGGGGAAGCGCACGTGATGTTCTCTCCCGGCGTATCGGTGCGCATCGGTCGACCGCGTCGTGTCGGTCGACGGCCCTAATCTCGACGTCATGGAGAGACTGCGCTTCGGTGTGATCGGCACCGGGATGATGGGGTGCGAACACCTGCGCAATCTCCTGCCGATGGACGACGTCACCGTCACCGCGGTGTCCGACCCGAACGACGAGCCACGCGACTGGGCGCGGCTCACGATGGGGGACAAGTGGAACGACGTGCGGGTGTTCCGGGACCACCGGGACATGTTGGCGTCGGGTCTGGTCGATGCGGTTGTCATCGCATCGCCGAACCACACGCACAAGGCGATTCTCGATGACGTGCTGGCGACCGACGTTCACGTGCTCGTCGAAAAACCGATGTGCACCACGGTCGACGATTGCCGGACCGTCGTCGAAGCATCGAAGAAGAGAAAGAGCATCACATGGGTGGGTCTCGAGTACCGCTACATGCCACCCATCGCGCGAATGCTTTCAGCGGTACGCGCCGGCGACATCGGCAATCTGAAGATGCTGGCGATCCGCGAACATCGTTTTCCTTTCCTGGTGAAAGTGGACAACTGGAACCGCTTCACACGCAACACGGGCGGCACGCTCGTTGAGAAGTGTTGCCACTTCTTCGACTTGATGAACCTCACCGTTGGCTCACGGCCGACACGGGTCTACGCGAGTGGCGGGCAGGACGTCAACCATCTCGACGAGGTGTACGACGGTGAACGTTCCGACATCCTCGACAACGCCTATGTGATCGTCGACTACGACAACGGCGTGCGTGCGATGCTCGACCTCAGCATGTTCGCCGAGGGTGGTCGCAACGAACAGGAAATCGTCGCAGTGGGCGATGCCGGAAAACTCGAAGCTGCAGTGCCGGGTGACGGCAGGTTGCATCTCGGCCGGCGCAGTGATCGGTCAGTCACCGCGATCGACATCGTGCAAGAGCGCGTGGGCCACATCGGTTTCCACCACGGCGCGAGTTTTGTGGAATTGCGAAGGTTTTGCGATGCCGTCCGCGGGGCGGGCCCCGTCGAGGTCGACCCCGTTGCGGGGTTGTGGTCGGTGGTCGTCGGTGCCGCTGCTCACAAGTCGATCGACGAACGCCGAGCGGTCGATATCGCCGAATACGGCCTGTAGGCGCGAGCCGACAAGAAAATCTGCATCGTTCGCGGACGTAGTGTTGCGTTCATGCTGCATCCGTTCGACGACTATCCGGTTCACCAGAGCTCTGCGCCGGTGATGCACGTCTTCAGCGACGCCCCCGGCGTCTACGACCGCTACTTCTACAACGGCCACGACACGAAGGGCGAGATCTTCTTCGCCGTTGCATTCGGCGTCTATCCGAACAAGCAGGTGATGGACGCGACCTTCTGTGTGTCGATGGATGGAGTGCAGCACAGCGTGCGCGCGTCACGTCACTGCGACCGTGACCGCACGAATCTCGAAGTGGGTGCGATTCGTATCGAGGTCGTGCGGCCGATGCTCGAGCATCGCATCATCGTCGACAACCGGTTCGGCGTCTCGGCGGACATCACGTGGCGGGCCACGTCGGCACTTCTCGAGGAGCCGTCTTTCAAGCATCTCGAGAACGGCCGACCGCAGATGGACTACACCCGTATGACCCAGTTCGGCGAGTGGTCGGGCTGGATCGAAGTCGACGGCAAGCGAACGATGCTGGCCGATGTCGGCGGAATCACAGGTTGCCGCGACAGATCATGGGGCGTGCGCAACTCGTCCAAGGCATTCGTCGGACCGAAGAAGCCGCCACAGTTCGCGTGGTTCTGGGCGCCCACGACGTTCGATGATATGTACACCCACGCGGCGGTCAACGAGTACGCGACGGGAAGGTCGTGGCATCGCAGCGGCGCCGTGACGTCCCGCGTGTCACACGAATCGACTTCCACCGAGTGGGTGCTCGATGAGACGAACGTCGACCGTTGTACGGGAGTCGGATTCGTGCCGGTCTGGGAGCCGGGCACGCGGTGGATCAAATCCGCAACCGTGACACTCGACCGCTGGCGCGCCGAGCCACTGGTTTTGACCTACACGCCCGTGTCGCGGTTCTTCATGCGTGGTATCGGCTACACACACCCGGAGTGGAGCCACGGTGAATGGAAGGGCGACTTCGCCGAGGTGCGTGACGAATTCGTCATCAGCGAGGCCAACCCAGCGGATCCGAGCATGATCCATCTGCAGAACGTGTGTCGGGTCGAGTGCGGTGGCAAGGTGGGGGTCGGTGTTCTCGAACACCTCGTGATTGGCCCGCACGAACCGAGTGGCTTCGCCTCGATTCTCGACGGCGCCAGGTGATGCGGCGCGGCGTGCGGCCGAAGTTTTTGTAAAAGATTCGTGAACCGGCGCTCGCCGCGGAAGCGCCACCGGCGTCGCGAACTATTGTCTGCCCATGAGAGTTGACGCGAACTTCTTCTGTACGGTGCCGATGGACGACGCGGGCAAGGTCGAACCGACCAAGCGTCGCTACGACAACAACGCCGTCATCGAGTGCTACAAGAACCTCGTTGCATGGGCGAAGACGGCCGACGAGGTCGGCATCGACACGATGTGGCTGACCGAACACCACTTCCAGTACGAGGGCTACGA
>DAINNS010000059.1:0-1466 GCA_036735765.1 Ilumatobacteraceae bacterium
GCCGCATAGACCTCGATGCCCCACGGTTTCGTCTGCGGGTTCACCATCAACGTGCCGGCCGCGGGTGACGACAATTCGAGAACCACGCCGACGCCGCCCTTCGAGCCGAAGAACTTGTCGCCGTAACACACGGTGCGCCATTGCGTGCGCGGCAAACCATCGAGAAGGAACGGCAACATGTCGTCGTTCTCGACTCCGTCGTCACCGTTCGGGTCGAAACTCATCGCGCGCGTGATGGTGATCGGTCCCGCGGGCGCGGCGGCGGCGGTCGGTGAAGTTTCGACGACGATTTCTTCGGCGATGTTCGGCGTGTCGTTCGTGATGCTGCGCCATGCAACGATGCCTGCAAGCACGACGACCAACACCATCGCGGCCGCGAGCATGGTCGATGGTGAGACGTTGAAACGTCGGGGTGCGCGTCGCGTCGGCATCGAAGTCGTTCGCGCAATCGGATTGCTGATCGTCACTTCACCCGGGATTCCGGAACGTTGCGTACCGGTGATCGGCGACACCGGATGCGACTCGAGGAAGCCGGCCTGACCACTCGGTGGTGTGAGGCCCGTCGGCGTGCCGTCGACTCCCGCTTCGCGTATGCGGTACAGCGTTTCGTACACGTGAAGGCCCGTCGATGGTCGGCGATCGGGGTCGCGCTGCAGCATGAGGTGAACGAAATTCGTGAGCGCAGGCGGCAAATTCGGGCGTTTTTTCAGGAGATTCGTGGGTTCGCGTTGCACGCGAGCGAGCGCGGTTTCGACATCGGATTCACCGATGAAGGGCACACGACCGGCGAGACATTCGTACATCACGAGACCGAGTGAATAGATGTCGGCACGACCGTCGAGCGGTTTGCCGCGCACCTGTTCGGGCGACAGGTACTTCGCGGTGCCCATCATGATGTTCTGGTTGGTGAGATCGGACTCCGCCGCATTGACGGCCTTGGCGATGCCGAAGTCGGCGAGCATCACACGACCGGTTTGCGTGAGGAGAATGTTGCCGGGCTTGATGTCGCGGTGAACGATGCCCGATGCATGTGCGGCATCGAGAGCACTTGCGATCGCCATGCCGATGTGGATCGTCAACGACGGACTGAGTCGCGTCTTTTGGTCGAGCACCTCGCGCAGAGTCATGCCCTCGACGTATTCCATGATGACGGCTTGCTGGCCGTCGTTCTCGACGACGTCGTACACCGTCACGATGTTCGGGTGGTTGAGGTTGCCGACAGCCTGCGCTTCGCGACGGAAACGCTCGACAACGATGGGATCGTTGTTGTGTTGCGCCTTCATCATCTTCACCGCAACTTTGCGGTTGAGAGAGATGTCGTTGGCCAACCACACCTCGGCCATGCCACCTTGACCAATTCGCTTCTCGAGCCTGTAGCGCGCACCGATGAGCGCGTTGGGTACGAGTGACGAGGCCATTGCGTCAACGACGCTAGTTGTGGGCGCCTTTCAAATTGAGGAATTCAC
>DAINNS010000059.1:1566-8029 GCA_036735765.1 Ilumatobacteraceae bacterium
AAGAACGCGACACCGATGGTGCCGCGGCCGGCGTGCGTGCCGATGACGGCACCGATGTCACCGACCTCGATCGACCCCGAGTAGACCGTGCGCAACTGCGCGAGGAATGCATCGATGTCGTCGCACTCGGCGTGCAACACGGCGAGGTCGGAGATGTTGCCGTGTTCTTTCACCTTCTGAATGAGGAACGCGAGCGCCTTCGACCGGGTGCGCTGGCGGCCGCCCTCTTCCACCTTGCCCTCGCGGACGTCGATGATCGGCTTGATGGCGAGCGCCGAGGCGATCATCGCCTTCGCACCGCCGATACGGCCGCCCTTTTTCAGGTTCTCCAGCGTGTCGAGTGCTCCGTACACGTGGACACGACCCGACAGCGCGTTGCCCTTGGCTTCGACCTCGTCGAGACCGGCACCGGCTTGGGCAGCCTGGGCGCAGGCGCGCGCGATGATGCCCTGGCCCATCGAGACGCTGCGGCTGTCGACGATGCGCACCGGGATGTCGTCGGCGACGGCCCGTGCGGCGATCTCGGCGCTTTGCATCGTTGCCGACAGCGCCGATGACAGCGACACGACGACGATGCCCGTGGCACCCTCGGCCTTCAGGCCGCGGTAGGCGGTTTCGAATTGGCCGGGCGACGGAGCCGCGGTTTCGGGCAGGACCGGGGATGCGCTGCACTTGGCCCAGAACTCTTTGGGCCCGAAGTCCTCGCGGTCGATGTAGTCGGTGTCCCCGAAGCGGATGGTGAGGGGCACGACGACGATGCCGAACTGGTCGATGATCGACTGCGGCAGGTCGCAGGCGCTGTCGGTGACGATGCGGACTGTCATGAACGGAGAACCTAGTTGTTGGGGGCTGGATTGGCCCGTTCGACCGGTCGCGACGGATGGTCGGCCGTTGCGACTGCGGTTTCGAGGGCCCGACGGCGACGGCTGCGCCAGTTGTGGGCCCACCATGTGAGGAGGACAAGCAGTGCCGTGGCGGTGACCACCTGGCCGAGGCCGGCGATGGCGCTGACGTTCGCGGTGATCGTCACGGGCTCGCCAAGCGACAGGGCCCCGCGCGGTGTGAGCAGCTGCACGGTGACGGGGAAGCGGCCGTTCGATCGTGCCTCGACGGCCATGACGACCTCGGCACTGGCATTGGCGGGGACTTCCACCAATTGGCGCGGTTCGGTGAACTTCAGCTTCGCGCTGCGGAACCGTACGACGGTGCGCAGCGTGGTGTCGGAGGAGTTGCGCACCTGGAGACGCAGTTCAGCTTTGCGCGAACTGAGCGTGAAGTTCGCTGCGGCCGGCAGGTCGAGGGAACCGAGCACACCGCGGATCGCACTGCGCAGGTTCTTTTCGAGTGCGGCGTTCAGCACCGGGTCGGTGCGACTCGAGAGCATCGTCGTCAGCATCGCCGGCCAGTCGTTGCGTCGTGGATCGGTGTCACCCAGCATCGAGATGGTGTTGTTGACGCGCGGCGTCAGGTCGTCGACCAGAATCTTCGTGCGCTCGAGAGTCGTGTCGGCGCCGGGCGACAGGTCGAGGACGTCGCCCGACGTCTCGGTGGCGGCGGGCCGTGGTTGTGCGGCGAGTGCGAGAACGGGGTTCGACCCGACGAGCCGGAAGAGCTGCTGCAACACCGCAGAATCAGCGGGTCGTCCGTCCTCGGTACCGAGAGCCACCATGACGAGACCGAGGTCCTTGCCCATGCCGAGAAGCGATTCGCGTTGGAGGACAAGACCCGCCGACACGAGCACGGCTCGGGCAAGTGGGCTGCGCGTTGCATCGGCGAGTTGCGCCGCGTACACGTCGTCGATGCCCTGGACGAGCAGTGTCGAGCCGTCGGCAGCCCGCGCGCGGTAGGTGAGGGCCGAGTCGACAAGACCACGGAATCCCGACGTGTCGACTGCGCGCGGCGTGAGAATTGCCCCGCGCACCCCGACGTCGCGCAGCAACACCGCACCGTTCGCGTTCAACCGGTCGTCGACCACGATGACTCCCCGGTCGGGGGTCGTGCCGATCGCGGCAGTGATGGCATCCTCGCCCGCCCGCAGTTGCGATGCGAACAGTTCACCCAGGCCCACCTCGGACATCGCGCCGGGGTTCAGCGGTACGAAGGATGTCGCTGCGAACGTGTGCCGGTCGGCCTCCGCACGCAGGGCGCTGAATGCTTCGGCGCCTGCGATGGCGGCCTGGTCGGCCTGCAACGAGACGAATGCCCCCGAAGGTTCGTCGCCGTAGGCCTCGACGAGGTCGGTGAGCTGTGCGGAGAACTGCGGCGAAACGACGCTCTCTCCACTTGCCGTGCGCGCGGGCGCAGACGACAACGCGGCCACGTTCATCACGCGCAACGCACCGTCGATGCCGGCCGACACCGCATCATCGGTGTCGAGCCGGTGGATGAACGTCGTCGTCGAACCAAGAAGCCCCTCACCGGCTCGCAGTTCGATGACCACCGGATACACACCGGTTGAGCCGAACAAGAGGTTCTCGGGAGCCGAGGTGTTCGCGACGGTCGGCACGTTCAGGATCCGACGACCGGCGTCGTTGCGCGGGACGTCGGCCAGTGAGAACCTGAGTCGGTCGAGCTGCTCGGGAAGACGACCCGCGAGAGCGTCGGCGAGTTCCGCTCGCGTGTCGACGCGGCGGTGGCTCACGACGTCGATGTTCAACTTGTCGCTGTCGGCTCCTTCGATGTCGATCACGACACGCCAGGCCGCATCGCCGATGACCGTGAAACCCTGCTGCACGACGGTGACGTTCGCCGTGGCCGCGACGGCGCGCGGCGGCGCAGCCGACCAGAAACCGGACGCGAAAACCGTCGCCGCTGCGGCACAGGCGCCTGCGAGCAGCCGTTTCATCGGCTGCGTCCGTGTCGTACGAGGGTCGCGCGGTCGCATTCCATCACCCGCAAGTGGTACCCGACCGATTCGAAGCCCCATCGTTGATAGAGGCTAAGCGCACCGACGTTCTCGATGTCGGTGTTCACGAACATTCGCCTCGCACCCTGGCTGACGGCCCACTGCATCGAATCGGCGATCAGCGCACCGGCTGCACCGCGGCGCTGTGCGGCGGGCACCACGGCAAGGCGCTGCAAGTAAGAGGTTTCCTCGCTCACCCCGGTCAGGCAGTAGCCAAGGGCTCGCCCGAGGCCGGCGGGCCGTGGTAGTGAGCCCCGTCGCGCCCCGCGCACGCGCGAGTTGCGTGTTGCGTTGCACGAGTGGGCGAAAGCCGCGGCGTCGAGTGCCCATTCGTCGCCGAATGCCGCGACGTCGATGCGCACGGCGTCGGATGGTCGCACGCGACCGATGCGCCACGCCGCCGCACCATTGCTTTGCGGCGTGTCAGCAAGATCGGCGACATCGAGTTCTGAAACAAGGAACTCGAGTTCCTGTCGCACGACGAAGCCGTGCCCCATCAACGCTTCGGCGGTCGTCGGTGCAACCGCGCTCGTGCGCACACGTTGGAACGTGCTCGAGGCCGTCGCATCGGCCCACTCTTCGACGAGCGACGTCGTGACGGTGACGTCGGGGCGATGTGCGGATTGCAGGGTGAGCATCGCCGTCGTGGCGTCGAATGGCCAGACACCGATCGTCCACGACGGCTGGTCGGCCGTGTTCGCCGCGGAAGACGTGTTCGTCACGGAACACGACGGTAGTGCCGCACGCCGTGAGCGGGTCGTTGTGTCTAGCCTGAGCGCGTGGTTCCCGAACGCTTCGCGCCGATTCTCGCCGAACTCGCGCCGCTGACCGATCGGTTCACGGCGGCGGGCAAGCGCCTCTACCTGGTTGGTGGCACCGTGCGCGACCTGCTCATCGGCCGCGGTGACGTCGCGAATGTCGACGCGTTCGACTTCGACGCCACCACCGACGCCCGACCCGACGAGACGAAGAAGATCCTGTCCGGGTGGGCCGACGCGGTGTGGACCCAGGGCGAACGGTTCGGCACCATCGGAGCGAAGAAGAACGGTCGTGTCTACGAGATCACCACCCATCGCGCCGAGGCGTATTCACCCGACTCGCGCAAACCCGACGTGGCCTTCGCCGATGCGATCGACGCCGATCTCTCGCGACGCGACTTCACCGTCAACGCAATGGCGCTCGAACTCACCGGCAGTGCGCCGGCGCTGATCGATCCGTACAACGGGGCAGCCGACCTCATCGCGCGCGTCCTGCGCACACCGCTGTCACCGGAAGAGAGTTTCAGCGACGACCCGTTGCGGATGCTGCGCGCAGCGCGTTTCATCGCCGCGCTGAATCTCACACCCGACCCCGCGCTCGTTGCTGCCGTGAAGAGCATGGCCGATCGTCTGGAAATCGTGTCACGCGAGCGCGTGCAGGCCGAACTCGATCGTCTCATCGTGCTCGACCATCCGACCGCGGGCCTGTGGTTCCTCGTCGACACCGGTCTCGCCGCTCACTTCTTCCCCGAACTTCCCGCGATGAGCCTGGAACAAGACCCCATCCACCGCCACAAGGACGTTCTCACCCACACGTTCGCCGTCGTCGAGAACGTGCGACCCGACGCACATCCCGGCTTCGACTTCCGTCGCACACGACTCGCCGCACTCTTCCACGACATCGGCAAACCGAAGACGCGGTCGATCCGCAAGGGCAAGGGCATCACTTTCCACCACCACGAGGTGGTCGGTGCGCGCATGACACGCGAGCGCATGAAGGCGCTGAAGTACTCGACCGAAGACGTCGACGCGGTCACGTCACTCGTCGAACTACATCTGCGGTTCCACACCTACTCGATGGGTTGGACCGATGCCGCGGTGCGTCGTTACGTACGCGACGCCGGCCCACTGCTCGCCGAACTCAACGTCCTCACGCGCTGCGACTGCACGACGCGCAACGAGAAGAAGGCCATGATGCTCTCGCGTCGCATGGACGAATTGGAATCGCGCATCGACGAGCTCGCCGCACAAGAGCAACTCGCCGCGATGCGACCCGAACTCGACGGACTCGCGGTGATGACGCTTCTCGACCTGAAGCCCGGACGCGACGTCGGGCGTGCACTCGACTTCCTCATGGAAGTCCGTCTCGAAGAGGGCCTGCTCGGCGAGGAAGAAATCACCCGTCGTCTGCGCGACTGGTGGTCGACGCAGTCGGCCTGAAGGTCAGCTGCCGAGTTTGCGCGCGCGCACCGCGAGCGTGCAGGGAACCACTGCACGGGGCTTGCTGTTCGGGTACAGCTCGTACAGCACGTCGATGGCGAAGTTCGACCGCTGCAACGACATGCACAGATCGCCGATCGTGATGTTCGTCGCCGTGCCGTAACGGCGACGCGCGATGGGTTCGTCGCCGTCGAACATTGCGTGTGCGGGGTGCTCCAACACCGCAACGAACGCGGCCTCGGGCTTCAACACACGGTGTGCCTGGCGCAACAAACGATCGACGTCGTCGACGCCCGCCAACCGTTCGACACACAGCACGAGATCGAGTGAAGAACTGGTGGCGAAACCCAACTGGAACAACTCCGCTTGTTGGAATTCGACACGTACACCCGCCGATTCCGCCGCATGACGCGCCGCGGCGATTCGCTCGAGAGAATTGTCGACGGCAATGACCCGCGCGCCAGCTGCGGCAAGCGCGACCGAGTTCGGTGGACCCGGTGGCAGCCCGAGTTCGAGCACGCGCTTTCCGCGCACGTCACCGACGAGACGCAGGTCGCGCTCTCCGGCGATGTCGTCTCCGAACCACACGTCAACCACGACCCAAGTGTGCCAAGTGCACCGTACGGGACGGGGGATATTCGATGGCTAGCCTCTCGGCATGTCGTTCAGTGCGGGATCGTTGAGGGGTGGCGGAGCAGTCGACCACCGCCTCGCGCGCCAGCACCTCATCAACGAATACCGCCGCGGCCGCCTGCGCCAAGACCAGGTGTGTGACGCACATCCCGAACTCATGCGTGCGGCGCGCAACTTCGGCGAGGAAACAAAGACGACGTGTCCCATTTGCGCCGAGGACAAACTCGTTCTCGTCACCTACGTCTTCGGGCCGCACCTGCCGTCGCACGGTCGTTGCGTCACCCAACGCAGTGAGATGGCGCAGATTCAACGTCGGGCCAACTCGTCGAACGGCGACTACACCGCCTACGTCGTCGAGGCCTGTCGCACGTGCAAGTGGCACCACCTCTTACGGGCCGTGCCCATCGTCGGCCGCGCCCGCCGCACCGCCTGAACCCCACTGCTGAAACCCAACGGCTTTTCGGCGCGCTGCGGTGCAGGTTTTGCACGTTTTCGCACCGAGAAGCCTCGCTGTCGCTGATTAGTCGAGGCGGGTAGCGTTTCAGTCGACGAGGCCGACGCGGGACATCGAACCCGCGGAAACCGCTGGAGTGAGAAGGGCGACGCGCAAGCGTCGCCTTTTCTTTGCCCAAGAACTGTCGTTGTCGTGAATTCGACCGCCATCGCACACATCTGGACGGTGCTCTGATGGTGTAACGGCAGCATGCTGGCCTCGTCACTCCAGCGG
>DAINNS010000060.1:0-7996 GCA_036735765.1 Ilumatobacteraceae bacterium
CTTGTGGCGGCGGGGCCGTTGGCTGAACCGCGGGCTTGGAGAACGTCGACCACACGTCGTCTTCCGCCGCGCTCGCCTGAGGCGTGCGCGGTAGTTCGGCCGTGGGTGGCTCGGTCCAGTGCGGCAACGGCCCGGTGTCATCACCGAACGAAATGGTCGGCGCCTTGTCGTCGTCTGCGAACTCGACGGTTCCGAAATCGTCACCGAAGTCGGTGCCGTATCCGCCCGTGTCATCGCGTCGTTTGTCGTCGCTCATGTTCCAACCTTTCGGTGTTGTTGGTCAGACTTCGAGAAGTTCCTGCTCCTTGCGAGCAAAGGCCTTGTCGATCATCTCCACGTGCTCGTGAGTCACCTTGTCGAGTTCCTTCTCGGCACGCTCGAGTTCGTCTTTCGAGATGTCGCCGTCTTTCTCGGCGGTCTCGAGGGTCTTGCGTGCGTCACGTCGGATGTTGCGCACGGCGATTCGGCCGTCTTCGGCCATCGACTT
Organism: Ilumatobacteraceae bacterium; assembly: GCA_036735765.1. Taxonomy (GTDB): domain Bacteria; phylum Actinomycetota; class Acidimicrobiia; order Acidimicrobiales; family Ilumatobacteraceae; genus F1-20-MAGs119. The sequence goes on from DAINNS010000060.1 coordinate 488, forward strand.
GACCACCTTCACGTATTCCTTGCGGCGTTCTTCGGTGAGTGCGGGAAATGCGAGACGGATGACGATGCCGTCGTTCGAGGGGTTGAGCCCAAGGTCGGAGGCCTGGATGGCCTTCTCGATGGCACCCATCGAGCCCTTGTCATGCGGCTTGACCACGAGCATCCGGGCCTCGGGCACCTGGAACCCGGCGAGCTGCTGCAGCGGCACCGACGAGCCGTAGTACTCGACCATGATCTTTTCGACGATCGAAGGTGTCGCGCGACCGGTGCGCACACCGATGAACTGGCCCTGGACGTGCTCGACGGCCTTTTCCATCTTCTCGATGGCGTCGAGGATGGTTTCGTCGGTCACCCGACCAGCGTACCGACTGCCTCACCCCTGAGGATGGACTTCACGTTTCCCTGCTTCAGCAACTCGAAAACGACGATCGGCAACTTGTTGTCCATGCAGAACGTGATCGCCGTCGAGTCCATCACCTTGAGGCCCTTTGTGATGACGTCGAGGTGACTGATGCGTTCGTACCGGGTTGCAGTCGGGTCCTTTTTCGGGTCGGCGGTGTAGACACCGTCGACACCCGAATGTGTCCCCTTCAGGATCGCCTGTGCGGAAATCTCGGCGGCGCGAAGCGCCGCGGCCGTGTCGGTGGTGAAGAACGGGTTGCCGGTACCACCCGCGAGGATGACGACGCGACCCTTCTCGAGGTGACGCTCGGCGCGACGACGGATATAGGGCTCGGCGACCTTGGGCATCTCGACCGCGGTCATCACGCGCGAGTGCTGGCCGACACGTTCGAGAGCATCCTGCAGCGCAAGGCCGTTCATGACCGTTGCGATCATTCCCATGTAGTCGGCCTGCGCCTGGTCCATGCCCTGGCCGGCACCCTTCATTCCGCGCCAGAAGTTGCCGCCTCCGACCACGATGGCGATGTCGACACCGAACTCGTCGACTGCTTCGTGCAATTCGGTTGCGATCTGGTGCAAGACGTTCGAGTCGAGGCCGAACCCGTTGGGTTCGGCGAGCGCCTCGCCGGACAACTTGAGAACGACGCGGTTCCAGCGGGGCTGCGTGCGCGGTGCGCCCTTTGCCGGGGTTGCGTCGTTCGTCATGCGTTCGTCAGCCGATCTCCACTTGTGCGTACGTCACAATCTTGGCAGACCCGATGAACTGGGTGACCGACTGCTTGTCGTCCTTGGCGTAGGGCTGTTCGAGAAGGCACACGTCCTTGTAGAAACCGCCGATTCGACCCTCGACGATCTTCGGGATCGCCGCCTCGGGCTTGCCCTCGTTGCGGGTGATGACCTCGAGCGTGGCGCGCTCTTTGTCGAGAACGTCGGCGGGCACGTCTTCGCGGGCGAGGTAACGGGGCCGCGCGAAACCGATGTGCACGGCCACATCGTGGGCGAGCTCGACCGAGGCTCCCGACATCTCGACGAGAACGCCGTTGACGCCGCGGCCACCCTGGATGTGCAGGTACGAATCGATGATGTTGCCGGCGGCGGCCTCGATACGCACGACCTCGCCGAGCTCGATCTTCTCCTTCAGCGTGATCTTCAGGTCGTCGAGTTGCGCGGCGCGTTCAGCGACCGCATCGACACCCTTGTCGGCGACGAGATTCGCCAGCGTCTCGGCCTCGGCCTTGAACGCATCTGATCCCGCAACGAAGTCGGTTTCACACTTCAACTTCGCGATGGCGCCGACGTTGCCCTTGACGACCAGCGCGACGACACCCTGGGTGTTCTCGCGATCGTCGCGCTTGGCGCTGGCGGCCAGGCCCTTTTCGCGCAACCACTGCTTGGCATCTTCGATGCTGCCGTTGTTCGCCTCGAGGGCCTTCTTGCAATCCATCATTCCCGCGCCGGTGGATTCGCGCAGGGTCTTCACATCTTGTGCGGTGAACGACATTTCTTTGATCAGGCTCCTGTTGCTGCCGCGGTGGGGGGTGCGGGGATGGGCTTGGGTGCTTCGGTCGCGGCAGCGGCCTTCTTCGACGCCATGAGGCGGCCTTCGAGGACGGCTTCGGCGATGACGTGCGTCATGAGGTCGTTGGCGCGGATCGCATCGTCGTTGCCCGGGATCGGGAACTGGACGACGTCGGGGTCGACGTTGGTGTCGACGACAGCCACGACGGGAATGCCGAGCTTGTTCGCCTCGGTGACGGCGATGTGCTCTTTCATCGTGTCGAGAACGAACACCGCGTCGGGACGGCGCGTCATCGCGCTGATGCCCGAGAGGTTCTTCTGCAGCTTGGCGAGTTCACGACCGAGAAGAAGGGCTTCTTTCTTCGGCATGGCCTCGAATTCACCGGTGGCGATCATGCGCTCGTATTCCTGCATCTTGCCGACGCGCTTCGAGATGGTCTCGAAGTTGGTGAGCATGCCGCCGAGCCAACGCTCGTTGACGTAGGGCATTCCACAACGGTTGGCGTGGTCGCGGATGGGATCCTGCGCCTGCTTCTTCGTGCCGACGAACAGAACCGAGCCGCCGTTGGCGACGAGATCACGGACGAAGGTGTACGCATTCTCGATGCGATCCATCGTCTGTTCGAGATCGATGATGTAGATGCCGTTGCGCTCGCCGAAGATGAAACGACGCATCTTGGGGTTCCAACGGCGGGTCTGGTGTCCGAAGTGACAACCAGCCTCGAGCATTTGTCGCATGGAAACGACAGCCATGATGTTCTCCTCTCCTGTGGTTACGGGCCCGGCCCCCGCGCCGAAGCGACCACAGGTGGGAGAACCGAGCAATGACGTGTTGGGAATTCCGGCTGGGTCGGGTGACTCGGCCGCGGGGGAAGGCTAACGGGGTCGGACTCGGGAGCCACCAATCGCGCACGTCTTCGTGACAGGCCGAAGAGTGGCGCCGGGTCGAGATACCGATTGTCGCGGCGCGGGCCGACCCTGAATCCGACGAACATGGCACCCCCCGCCGTGCCGAGCCTCTCCCCCGCCGTGACAAGGTCGCCCCGGGCGACGGCAACGCGCTCGACTCCTCCCACGACGGCCCGCAGCCCGGACTGCCCGGAGACGGCGACGACGACGTAATTCACTCCCCCGACAGGTCCGACGAATTCGACGTTGCCAGTGGCCGGCACCAGGACCGTCGAGCCACCGACAGCGGACACCTCGAGACCACGATTGCCTGCGCAACGCCCGCACGCGGGTGGCCGAAACCAGTCGGTGACCCGGCCATCGACGGGAAAGACGGCCGGAGCAGCGAGGCACACCGCGGCGACGAGCGACGCGATCATGCGCGAGCTCCGTCAGAAGTCGGCGGCCGCCAAACGCGAGCGCAATTGCAGCACCGCTTTCGAATGGATCTGGGACACGCGGCTCTCGGTGACCCCGAGCACCTCGCCGATTTCCGAGAGCGTGAGGTTTTCCTCGTAGTAGAGAACCAGGACGGTGCGCTCGCGTTCGGGCAGGTTCTTGATCTCGGCACGCATGTGATCGCGCAACGCGCGCTCTTCGAGCGGTGCGTCGGCCCCGTCGGCACGTGGAGCAGAGTCGGCGACGATGTGGTCGAGTGGTCCGACGTTGCCGGCCGCGATGTCGGACAGCCATTTCTGCAACTCTTCAATGGCGATGCCGAGTTGCGTGGCAATTTCTTCTTCGTTCGGGGCACGACCGAGTGTGTGCTCGAGGTCGGAGATCGCGTCCTGCACCGAGCGCGCCCGCGCGCGAACCGAACGGGGCACCCAGTCGAGCGCCCGCAAGCTGTCGAGGATCGCACCGCGGATGCGCGGCACGGCGTACGTCTCGAACTTCACGCCATGATCGGGATCGAATTTGTCGATTGCGTCCATCAACCCGAACACGCCCGCGCTCACGAGATCGGCCGTGTCGACCGACTTCGGCAGACCGGCGCCGAGACGGCCGGCGACGAACTTCACGAGACCCGAGTAGTTGACGACGAGCCATTCACGGGCACGAGGTTCGCGTTCTCCTGTCCAATGCGACCAGGCCGAGTTCAGCGTGTATCGACGTGGGCGTCCCTCCATCGTCGGGTTGTCGAGGGGTGGAGCACACATGCGGGTTCCGATCAGGCCCGCGGATGCGAAGCGAGGTAGGCCGACTGCAACCGCTCGCGACTCACGTGCGTGTAGCGCTGGGTCGTGGCAACGCTCGCGTGGCCGAGCAATTCCTGGACCGCGCGCAGATCGGCGCCGTTGTCGAGAAGATGCGTGGCGAACGTGTGGCGAAGAGCGTGGGGGTGCGTCGGATCGATGGCGCGCCTGTCCAGAATCCGTCGGACGTCGCGGGGCGTCAACTTGTTGCCACGACCGTTCACAAAGAGCGGATCGCGCAGGCCCTTCGGACCCGCCACTTCGATGCGCAGCGCCGACCATTGTTCGAGAGCAACGACGCACGGAGGGCTGAGCGGCACTCTGCGTTCTTTCGATCCCTTTCCCCACACGGTTGCGGCGGCGCCGTGCAGGTCGACACTGCCGAGAGTGAGCGAGCAGAGTTCGCTCACACGCAGACCACTGCCGTAGAGAAGTTCCACCACGGCCGTGTCGCGCGCGAGACGCCACGGCGGGTCGTCGACTTCGAGTTGGTTGCCGGACAGCAACGCATCGAGTTGATCGGGGCCGAGTACGCGTGGCAGGCGACCCTCACCTTGTGGTGAACGCACCCCGATGGTGGGATTCGCGACGCGCCGACGCGTGCCGACCGACTCACGCACGAGCCAACCGAAATATCGGCGCAACGCGGCGAGCTTGCGCGCGATCGTGCGCTTGGCGTGGTCTGTGCGGGTGAGGTGAGCGAGATATTGCTTCACCTGGGCGCGGGTCACGCCCTCGGGCTTCTTCGTCCCGTTCTCTGCCGCCCACTCGGCGAACTGCATGACGTCGTTTTCGTAGGCGAGACGCGTGTTGTCGGACGCGGACGTGAGCGACCCGACGAAGTCGTCGAGGCGCCAGTCACGTAATGCTTTCGCCTGCGTGCCGCCCACGCCTCAACAGTAGAGCCTCCCACCATCCGGCCTCCTCCATCACCCAGCCGGTCGCCTCGAGACGCCCGAGTGAAAGGGCAAGTTCGGCAAGCGTGCAACCTGTCGTGATCATCAATTGATCGAGAGTGACCGGACCGCGAGAACACGCCTCGAGCACCACGACATCGCGCGGGTCGGGCGTGACACGCTCGTCGTGTGTCATCGCATCGGCGTGGCGGTGGTCGAGCGCGAGAACCGAAAGAATGTCCGCAGCACACGTGACCGCGCCGCAGCCCTGCTGGATGAGAAGGTTGGTTCCGGCAGCGCTGACGACGCGCGGTGAACCCGGCACGGCGACGACGTCGCGCTGCCGTTCGATCGCCTGACGTACCGTCGACATCGACCCGCCCGACTCGCGCGACTCGACGACGACCACCACTTCGGAGAGTGCTGCAATCAACCGATTGCGGCGCGGAAAGTGGTGGGGTTCCGCTGCGGAACCCGGCGGGTGTTCCGAAATGAGCAATCCGTGGTCGGCGACCCATTCCCACAAGGCCGCATTCGCGCGCGGGTACACGACGTCGAGGCCGCTACCGACCACTGCGATCGCACGGCCCGGCAATGGAGACTCGTCGGTCGCCGCTCGCACTCCGTCATGTGCCGCTCCGTCGATTCCCTTGGCGAGACCGGACACGACGTGCACGCCGGCTCGCGAGAGACCTTCGCCGATTTCGCGCGCGGTGTAAACACCCGACGGGGTTGGTGTGCGGGTGCCAACGATGCCGACGCGACGCCCACCAAAACAATCGGTGTCACCCCGAAAGAAGAACACGCCGCACGGGCCCGGATTCGCAGCGAGAACCAGGGGAAACCCGGGATCGCGCACCCACGACACCCGGATACCGGACTGCTCGCAGCGATCGCGCATCTCGCCAACCGCTCCGACGTCGATGCGCGCGCCATGCGATGCCGCCTCGGCCACCGCTCGTTCGTACGCCTCGCGGGGCTCGTGGAGAACGAGCAGGCGGAACGCCGTCGTCGACCCGCATCCGGGCACGCTCGTCAGCGCGGCCGCAAAGGCCCAGTCGGGATGGTCGGTCATCGTGTCGCGCCGACCCGTGCACGCAGTGCGATGGCCTCGTGCACGTGTTCCACGTCGACCTCGACGACCGAGGACCCGGCGAGGTCGCTCAACGTGCGCGCGACTCGTCGCACTCGGTGATAGCCGCGACCCGTCAAACGGCCCGCCTCGAGTTCCGACAAGAGGAGGGCTCGCGCGCCGTTACCGAGCGGTGCGTGTTCATCGAGTTCCGCGATCGACAGTCGCGAATTCACCTTGCCCTGACGCGCCTCCGCGATGCACCGCGCGGTATCGACCCGGCGCCGCATCACCGCCGTCGACTCACCCGGCCCTGTGTCGACGAGATCGACGGGCGCCGTTGCGGCGACGGCCACGCGCAGGTCGAAGCGGTCGAGCAACGGACCCGACAGCCTTCGCAGGTAACGCTGGCGCGCTGCGTCGTTGCAGACGCACGACCCGGGGGCGCCACCACCGCAGGGACACGGGTTCGTCGCCCCGACGAGGAGAAAGCGCGCGGGCAACGTGATCGTCGCACCCGAACGGGCGAGACGGATCTCGCCGCTCTCCAATGGCTGACGAAGCGCGTCGAGCACACTCGGGGCGAACTCCCCCACCTCGTCGAGGAACAGAACCCCACCGTGTGCCAGGGACACTTCGCCCGGCCGCACGACTCCCGAGCCACCACCGACCATCGCGATCATCGACACGCTGTGGTGAGGGGCGCGGAACGGCGGCACGAGAACGAGGCCCCCGAGACGTTCGCCCGCTGCCGAGCGGATCATCGTCGCCGTCAACGCGTCGTGACCATCGAGTGGTGGCAACAAACCGGCGATTCGTTCGGCGAGCATCGTCTTGCCGCCACCGGGCCCACCGACCAGCAGAAGATTGTGGCCTCCGGCCGCGGCGACTTCGGCTGCGCGACGCGCGACCGGTTGACCGCGTACGTCGGCCATGTCGACCTCAGCCGCGGTCTGGTTCGCGCATGCGAAACGTTCCGGCTCGCACCACGTTGCGCCATGTTGCAACGCCTGCACGACGTCGCCCAAGGAATCGGCAACAGCGACCCGACGTGGCGAGGCGACGAGAGCATCGCTTCCCGCCGCCGTTGCGACCACGACGTGCAGATCGCGCATCGCGGCGACAAGAGGTGCGGTGCCGGGAACGTGCTTCAACGAACCGTCGAGTCCGAGTTCGGCGACGAAACCGATCCCCGACGTCGCCTCTTGGTCGACCTTGCCCTGCGCGACCAGGATCCCGATCGCCAGAGCGAGGTCGAGACCCGAACCACCCTTTCGCCTGTCGCTCGGTGCGAGATTCACGGTGATGCGACGATTCGGCCATTCGAAACCACTCGACAACAGTGCGGCGCGCACCCTGTCGCGCGCTTCGCGACACGCTTCATCGGGAAGTCCGACGACGCTGAAACCCGGAAGGCCCGCGCCGATGTGCACTTCGACGCTGACCGGTGCACCTTCGATACCGAACAACGTCGATGA
>DAINNS010000061.1:0-7963 GCA_036735765.1 Ilumatobacteraceae bacterium
AAGTTTCGCCACGGCGACGCCGACCGAGGTAACGGCACTCCCCTCGGGCTCTAGTGCCCACCGTCGGCGAGCGCGCCGACGAGCGCAGCCAGCCGCACGTCACGTGCCGTTACTCCTCCAGTGTCGTGAGAAGTGGTGTGCACCGTGACGATTCCGGGGTAACGAAGCGACACCTCGGGATGGTGGTCGATGTCATCGGCGATTCGGCCGACACGTGCGACGAACTCCGCCGCTCGGGCAAAAGTCAGGAAAGTGAACTCACGCACGAAGGCATCGTCGACGAACGACCAGCCCGCCGGTGCCTCGGCCATCTTCGCCTTCAGCCGCGACCGACGAGATCGAGCGCGCCGAGAATCTGCATCTCCACCGCGGATCGCGCGTCGAGTGCTGCCCGTGCCGTGTCGATACGGGCCTGGTCGCCCGACGCGAATGCCGCCTCGACCTCATCCGACAGCGCGACGCTGACCCGGTGGTACCAGGCAACGACGTCGTCGAGGTGCAGGCTCGCGGGCGAACCCATGTCCCTGCCCGTGAGCGCGGCGACACGCTGTGCTTCGTCATGGATGAAGGCGATCTCGTGTGCCGCTCGCCGCGAGCAACCCATCAGAATCTGATCGATCTGTTGGAGGAGGATCTTCGTCGGCTCGGTCTGAACCTCGGCCATCACGGTGGTGCGAAGTTGCTCGGCGATGCCGGCGAGCAGTTGTTCGGTGGTTGGCTTGGAAAACATCACTTGCCCCCTCTCGCCGCTGCGGCGATCTGCTTCATCGGCTCGGCCAACTGCGAGGCGGCCGCCAGCCACATGCTCTGTCCGAAGATGACCGACGACATGTTGAACACCGAGTTGAAGAGATGGTTCTCCCCCGTTGCCCACTTGGCGCCACCCTGCATCAACTGTTCGACCGTACCGACGACACCGAGAATGAGGAAATAGGCGACGGTTGCGGGGTTCACCTGCAGTTCGTTCAGGCCCGTCAGATCCCGATACCGCGCGCAGAATTCTTCGATGCGGGTGTCGTCGAGAAGGTCGGGCGGCATCGCCTGCGCGACGGCCTTGAAGTAACCCATGTCCTCGCGCGGGTCGCCGATTCCGGCGAGCTCCCAGTCGATCATCTCGAAATGGCCGTCGGAAGAGATCATCACATTCGAACTCTGGAAGTCACCGTGCCGCAGGACGAGCGGCGCCGCGGGCGGACGGTGCGCATCGAGCCACTCGGCGACGTAGTGGAAGATGGGCAACGACTCGACATGGTTGTGACTCGCCTGCCGCCAGGCATCGATGCGCTTGGTCATGTACGCGTCCCAACTCACAGGACGCTCCATACTGGCCGGCAATTTTTCGAGTGGCACCGACTGGTACGAGGCAATTGCTTCGGCAAGCCGCAGATGCAGACCGTCGAGCGAACCACCGGCGTTGAACCACGGCACGAACGAAGCGCACTTCGAGTACTCGAGAACGATCGTGGCGGTGCCGAGGTCGGCACCTGTCGGGTCGAAGTAGAGAGCACGCGGCGTGCGCACGCCGTGATCGGCAACGACACGCAACAGTTCGTACTCCTGCTGGCGGCTCGTCTCGATGAGTTGACGATCCTTGGGCGGGTCTCCGCGCAACACGAGCGTTTCGTGGCCGGCCGCGTGCGTCACCTCTGCACGCGCGAGGAGACGGCTGTATCCACCGGTCATGACCTCGTACGAGTCGACCTTCACGTTCTTCCAGCCCGGTTCGACCTTCGCAAGGAAGGCTGCGATCCGCGCCGGCATTTCGTTGATGTTGTGCACGATTCCCCCAATCGTGTGCCGTGCCCCTAGATCGTGGGCACCTCGACGTGGCGGCCGAAGACGGCGGCCATCGTGTTCATGATTTCCCCGAGCGTCGCGTATTGACCCACCGCTTCGACAAGTGTCGGCATGAGGTTGATCTCAGGATCGGCAGCCTCTTTCGCGAGCTTCGCCAAGACCGCATCGACGGCGGCCTGATCGCGCTTGCCCTTCACGACGTCGAGGCGCTTCAACTGGCGAGCCTCGTCTTCGTTGGTGATCTGGAGAATCTCGAGGTTGTCTTCTTCGTTGCCCTCGGTGAACTTGTTGACACCCACGATGATGCGGCGGCCCTGGTTGAAGGCGCGCTCGAGTTCGTAAGCCGAGTCGGCGATGCGACCCTGGAACCAGTTCTCTTCGATGCCGCGGATACAACCCTCGAGAATCGAGCCACCGCCGAGTTCATCGAGGTACGCGAAGATCTCTTCCGCGCGGCGCTCCATCTCATCGGTGAGTTCCTCGACGTACCACGAGCCACCCAGCGGGTCGGCCACGTGGGCGACGTTGGTTTCGTAGGCGATGATCTGCTGTGTGCGCAGGGCGATGCGTGCAGCCTTCTCCGTGGGAAGAGCCAAGGCCTCGTCCATCGAGTTGGTGTGCAGGCTTTGCGTGCCGCCGAGAACGCCCGCGAGGGCTTCGATCGCCGTACGCGCGATGTTGATCTCGGGCTGCTGGGCCGTCAGCGACACACCCGCGGTCTGCGTGTGGAAGCGCAGCTGCATCGAACGGTCGAGCTTCGCACCGTAACGCTCTTTCAGCCACCGCGCCCAGATTCGGCGTGCGGCGCGGTACTTGGCGATCTCTTCGAAGAAGTCGATGTGCGCGTTGAAGAAGAACGACAGACGCGGCGCGAACGAGTCGATGGGCAGACCGGCCTGCAGTGCGAGTTCGACGTAGGCGAAGCCATTCGCAACCGTGAACGCCAGTTCCTCGGCGGCCGTCGCTCCCGCTTCGCGGATGTGGTAGCCCGAGATCGAGATCGAGTGCCACTTCGGCATCTCGGCCGCGGTGAAGGCGATCGTGTCGCGCACGAGACGCATGCTCTGGCGTGGCGGAAACACGAACTCTTTCTGCGCTTGGTACTCCTTCAGGATGTCGTTCTGCAGGGTCCCCCCGAGACGGCTGCGGTGCACGCCCGCCTTCTCGGCCTGGGCGATGAACATCGCGAAGATGACCGCGGCCGGCGAGTTGATGGTCATCGACGTGGTGATCTCACCCAGATCGATGCCCGCGTAGAGGTCTTCCATGTCGGCGAGCGTGTCGACGGCAACGCCACAACGACCGACTTCGCCCTCGGACATCGGGTCATCCGAATCGAGGCCGAGCAGGGTCGGCATGTCGAATGCGGTCGACAGACCGTCGCCACCCGACTTCACGATTTCCTTGAAGCGCCAGTTCGTGTCTTCGGCGGTGCCGAAGCCGGCGAACATGCGCATGGTCCACAACTTCGAGCGGTACATCGACGCGTATGGTCCGCGGGTGTAGGGATACACGCCGGGGTGCTCGGCGTCGTCGGGTCCGTAGACGGGCGCAAGCGGAATGCCCGACATCGTGGTGAAGTCGGCTTCGCGCACCTTCGACGACGCAAACGCATCGTTCCACTGCTTGCGGGGTGACTCGGCTGCACTCATGGGGAGACCTCATTCATTTGATTCATTTGGGGCTGATGGCTCTTCGGGGCCTGCGGGGAAAGCCTGACCGTTAGTGTAGGAACCCATGGGCTTCAACTTTGATTTGAGCCAGGTAGACCACCTGCTCTCCACCACCCGAGCCGTCCGCAAGCGCCTCGACCTCACCCGGCCGGTCCCCCGCGACCTGATTCTCGACTGCATCCGGCTGGCCACGCAGGCCCCGGCGGGCCAGAACATCCAGAAATGGCGCTGGCTCGTCGTCGATGACCCACAGATGAAGCAGGGTTTGGCGGAGATCTACCGCAAGGCGTACCAGCCCTACATCGACTACCAGAAGAAGATGGTCGACAAGGTCGGCCGTACCGATGCAAGCGGCATCATGGAGTCGTCCGACCACCTCGCCAACGTCCTCCAGGACGTTCCCGCTCTCGTCATTCCCTGTGGCCTCGACCGCATCTCGACCGATGCCATTCCCGCGAACTTCGCCGGGTACTACGGCTCGCTGCTCCCCGCCGTGTGGAGCTTCATGCTCGCCTGCCGGTCGCGTGAACTCGGCACCGCCTACACGACGCTGCATCTGAACTACGAGAAGGAAGCAGCCGAACTGCTCGGCATCCCCGACACCGTCACACAGCTGGCCCTCATCCCGGTGGCGTACTACACGGGCGACGATTTCAAACCCGCAAAGCGCCTGCCCGTCGAAAAGGTCACCTACTTCAACGGCTGGAAGAACACGCTCTGAACGACCGAAACGAACTCCGCGACGGCCTCGTCGCGGGTGTTTTCGCCTACATCCTCTGGGGTCTTCTCACCATCTACTGGAAGACCCTGCACGGGTTTCCGCCGTTCGAACTGATCGGTTGGCGGATCGTGTCGAGCTTCGTCATCCTCGCGGCGTTCGCGCTCTTCAACCGCCGGATCAGAACGATCACACGCGCGGCGTTCTCGCGCGCACTCGCACCGCGCATCGCCGCTGCGGCCCTGCTGGTGACGGTGAACTGGAGCTCGTACGTGTGGGCGGTCGCCCACGACCACGTCATCGAAACCGCGCTCGGATATTTCATGGCGCCACTACTCACCATGTGGCTCGGGGTCGTCGTCTTGAAGGAAAAGCTGAACGCGGCACAGCGCGCGACGATCACTCTTGCCGGCGTGGCCATCGTCGTTCTGACCGCGGGATACGGTCGCGTGCCCTTTCTCGCGCTGCTCATCGCGGCGTCGTGGGCGCTCTACGGCTTGTTGAAGCGCCAGGTGCCGATGTCGTCACTCGACAGCCTGACCGCCGAGATGATGTGGCTCGTCGCCCCGGCGATCGTCCTTGCGGTTGCGCAGTCGTCGCGTACAAATAGCGTCACCACGACCGCCGACGGCCTTCATCTCACGCTCGTCGTTCTCACCGGACTCATCACGGTGGTGCCGCTCTGGATGTTCGGTTTTGCCGCCAAGCGCGTGCCGCTGACGGTCTTGGGGCCGCTGCAGTACTCGGTGCCGACGATCAACTTCCTCTTGGGCTGGCTCGCATACGACGAAGACCTCGATACGACGAAACTCGTCGGGTTCGGTTTCGTTTGGGTTGCCCTCGCCGTGCTCGGCATCGACACGTACCGACGCAGCGTCGGTGCGAGACCGAAGACCGTCAGTTAGAGAGCACGGTGCAGGCGCTGATTCCCGGAGCGCCGTACACGTGGGTGAACGCCGTGCGGATCTTCTTCGGCACCTGGTGGTCGCCCGCGTCACCGCGCAACTGCAACGCACTTTCGTACACCTGACGCAGACCCGACGCACCGATGGGCTCGCCATTGGCCAGACATCCACCGTCGGTGTTGATCGGCAGACGACCGTCGAGGCGGGTTTCACCCGACTGGATCATGTCTTCCTGCTCACCGTCCTTGCAGAAACCCGTCTCGGCCATGTGCATGATCTCGGCACCGCTTTCGGTGTCCTGCAACTGCGCGATGTCGATGTCGTCGGGGCCCATGCCGGCCATCTTGAAGGCTGCAGCAGCCGCACCCACCGACGGGCTGTCGCCGCGGTCGGGCGAGAGCCACGAGTTGAACACCTCGAAACTGCCGAACGGACGACTGCGCAACACAGCCGAGCGCAGGTACACGGGCTTCTTCGTGAACTTCTTGGCAACCTCGCCACGCGCCAACACGAGCGCAACGCCGCCCTCGCCGGGCGAGCAGAACATGTATTGGGTCAGCGGGTTCGACAACATGAGCGAGTTGAGGACTTCTTCCTCGGTCATCGGCTTGCGACGCCACGCATTCGGGTTCTTCGAACCGTTCTCGAAGTTCTTCACCGCGACCTTCGCGAGCGTCGACGGGCTGATGCCGTACTGGTGCATGTAGCGCTGGATCTTCATGCCGAAGAACTGGGTCGTGAGCATGAGCCCCGTGTCGCCGTACCACTGGCCGAGGCCAAAGGCTGCCGGGTCCGGGTCGAATGCACCCTTCGGGTGCTTGTCGAAGCCGATCGCCATGACGATGTCGGCCGCGCCGGCATTCAATGCGTTGTAGGCGCTGATGAGGCTGCTGCCACCCGTGGCGCAACCGTTGGCGACGTTGATGAACGGCAGACCCGTGAGACCGAGCGTCGACACCATCGTGTCGGCGTTGCCCGCCGCAGACGAACCGCCGAACGCGTACTGCACGTCGGACCAGTCGCATCCGGCGTCACGCAAGGCCTCGCGCGCAGCGTGTGCACCTTGTTCCATGCCCGTCGAGTCGTGGCGCCCGAACGGGTGAATACCAATACCGATGATTGCGACGTCTTCTGCCATGTGATTCCCCTTTACTTCTTCACCGGAGCGAATGCGTACGTGACGACTTCGTTGCCATCAGCGTCCTTGTTGAACGGGATGATGACGAGTTCCATTTCCATGCCGATCTTCAATTCGTCGGGATCGGAGGTCGTGAGACGCGACTCGACGATGACTTGCTCTCCCAACTGTATGTAACCCACGCCGTATGGTTTGAACGTTGCCGGAGTTTCCGGCCCTGCGTACGGCGGCGACTTCGGCAAGAAGCCTTGGATGGTCCAGCTCCACAGCGTTCCTCGGCGCGGCAACAAAACACGCTCACCGTTCTGTGAAGCGGTGCGGGGACAAGCCTTCGCCTGCGGGAAAACGGTCACTCCGCTTTCGGGAAAGAACGTGCCGATCAGTTGGGGCTCGTCGGCGGGCCACGTGAAAAGCTCGGGCGCCACGGGTACTTGGGTCGTCATGGCTTCATTCTCGCAGGCTCGGCAACCGTGCTGCGAGTCCGCTTCGCCCGGGTCGTCGGGAGGCCTAGCGGCCGACGGGGGCGGCGAACGTGTCGGCCGAGCGCAGCATGGTCTTCAGAACCTCGACGGTGGCTGCGTGCCGGGGCGAGTTGTTCACCAAAGTGGAGAATCGCAGGAGGCCCGACAAGAGCACCGACAGCAGGTCCTCGAGCGCGGCCTGGGACACCCCACCATGGATCTCGCCGTTCGCTGCCGCGTCGTCGCAGAGACGCTTCACCAGATTGGCGCTGCGCTGACGTTGTGGTTCGACGAACGAGAAGAGTTCGGGGTGGTGCTGGACTTCATAGTTCACGTCGACGACGAAACCGGCGATCGACGGATCCTCACGGTTGATGCGAACCGAGACGTCGAGGGCGGCCGAGAACCGGTCGACAAGCGTGCTGTGGGGAGCGATCCCCTTTTCGATCTCGGAGTAGATGAACTCCTGGACTTCCTCGAAGACGGCGGCATACAGGTCGATCTTCGACGGGAAGTAGTGGTAGATCGCTGCCGAGGTGAGTCCGGCGACTTCGGCGATCTGCGCATTGGTGGTTCGTTCGAAACCGTTCTCGCCGAAGCACTTTCGCGCGGCCGCAAGCAGGCGCGCCCGGGTTTCCACGGAATCCGCATCGCGGGGACGGCCCAACTTGCGCACTGGTGTCTTCTGCGTCATGCCGATGTCCCCCCGTTACCCGGTGGTAAGGCTAGTCGGCGGTTCAGCTCTTTTCTTTCTTGGACGGTCCCGGATCGACGGGCATACCGAACTTGACCCGGTTGTGCGAGTGCGCGAGGTGCTGGTGCACGAAAGCGGTGCGCAGAGCGTTCCACTGACCCTGCGCCTCGAGGGTCTGGTTCACGCTCTCCTTCGCCAACTTCAACGCGAACGACGGCCGCTTTGCAACGGTACGCGCCATGTCCATGGCGGCATCACGCAACTTGTCGTTGGGCACGACCTTGTTGACCATGCCCCACTGCATCGCCTCGTGCGCGGTGAGCCATTCACCCGTGAAGAGCATCTCCTTCGCCTTGCGAGGGCCGACTTCCCAGGGATGAGCAAAGTACTCGACGCCGTTCACGCCCATGCCGACCACCGGGTCGGAGAACATCGCATCTTCACCCGCGATGATGATGTCGGCGATCCACAACAACATGAGACCGCCCGCGATGGTTTTTCCTTGCGCCGCGGCGATCACCGGCTTTGGCAGGTTGCGCCAGCGCCAGCACATGTTGAAGTACACCTCTTCTTCCCA
>DAINNS010000062.1:0-7729 GCA_036735765.1 Ilumatobacteraceae bacterium
GCCGGCCTGGCTGGCGCGGTGATACACATGCGTGCCGACGCGGGTCGAGCCGACTCGATGGTTTTCCCCGCAGCCGATCTGCGCGTGGACTTCTCCCGTCAGCGCCTCGACTTCGCGGTACTGCGGGTGCTGACGGCGCTCGCCGAGGCGACCGAAGTGCGCGAAAAACGCGCGTCGATGTTCGCCGGCGAACCAATCAACACGACCGAACGCCGCGCCGTTTTGCACACCGCGCTGCGAGCGCCCGCGGGTACACGAATCGAAGTCGATGGCACGGATGTCGTCGCCGAGGTTCACCACACTCTCGAGCGCATGGAGCGACTCGCTGCAGAGGTGAGCACCTCGGGTATCAGGACCATCGTGAACATCGGTATCGGTGGCAGTGACCTCGGCCCGGCGATGGCGGCGCTCGCTCTTGCACCTTTCGCCGGTACCGGCGTCGACGCCCGTTTCGTATCGAACGTCGACCCTGCCGACCTTGCCGCGTGTCTCGCCGATCTCGACCCACGTACCACCGCGTTCGTCGTCGCTTCGAAGACCTTCACCACGCAGGAGACGATGGCCAACGCGACGAGTGCCGTGCGCTGGCTCGCCTCGGGTCTGGGTCTCGACGTCGAGGCGGCGGTCGAGGCGCGGGTCTATGCGGTTTCGTCCAACGTTGCCGCAGCCGGCGCATTCGGCGTGCCAGCCGAACACGTTCTGCCGATGTGGGACTGGGTGGGCGGTCGGTATTCACTCGCATCCGCCATCGGCTTCTCGCTCATGTGTTCGATCGGCGCCGCGAACTTCCGCGACATGCTCGCGGGTATGCACTCGATCGACCGACACTTTGTCGAAGCGCCGTTCGAGGAAAACGCCCCCGTGTTGATGGGTCTCGTCGGAGTGCTCAACCGCAACGGCTTCGGTTACGGCTCGCGGGCGGTCATCCCGTATCTCCAGCAACTGGGTCGGTTCCCCGCCTACCTGCAGCAACTCGAGATGGAAAGCAACGGCAAGCGCGCCGATGCCGAGGGCAACTTGGTCGAACGCCACACGTCGCCGGTGGTGTGGGGTGAACCTGGAACGAACGGCCAGCACGCGTTCTTCCAGTTGCTCCACCAGGGGACCGACGTGGTTCCGGTCGACTTCATCGGTGCGCGCAGGTCCACCGCCTCGGGCATCGACGACGAAGATGTCGCGTCACAACACGAAAAACTCGTCGCGAACCTCTTCGCACAAGCGGCGGCGCTCGCCTTCGGCGCGCCCGCGGCGACTGACAACCCCGATGCACTCGGCGAACACCGCGCGTTCCCCGGAAACCGCCCGTCGACGACGATTCTCATGGATGCGCTCACGCCGTCGACGCTCGGTCAGTTGATCGCCCTCTACGAACATGCGACTTTCGTTCAGGGCGTTGTGTGGGGCATCAACAGCTTCGACCAATGGGGCGTGGAACTCGGCAAAGTCCTGGCCGGCGACGTGTTGCGACACATCACCGACCCGAACGCACCCACGAACCTCGACCCCGCGACGCGTGCAGCGGTCGCCTGGTTCAAGGCCTAGCGGGCGACAACCGAACTTCTGGAGTCGCCCTTAGCGGGCGACAACCGAACCTCTGGAGTCGCCCTTAGCGGGCGACAACCATCTTCACGTCGTTCCAGGTGGCGGACATGCCGGCGCCCGTGGTGATGCCGGCATCGACGGTGATGTTCTGGCCGGTGATGTAGCTGCCACCGTCGCTCCAGAGGAACATCACGGTCTCGGCGATGTCGCTGGCGTGGGGTGCGCGCTTCAGCGGCGACATGGTTGCCATGCGCTCGGCGGCCTTTTCGACAGCGTCCGGGTCGCCCGTGATGACGTGCGCGGTCATGCCCGTCGGAATCGACCCGGGCGCGATCGAGTTGGAACGGATGCGGTGACCGGCGAGTTCCGACGCGGCGCTGCGAGCGAGTCCGATGACCCCTGCCTTCGCCATCGCGTAGGCGTGCGGTCCGAGGCCGCCCATCACACCTGCAACCGACGCGGTGCCGACGATGCAGCCACCGTTACCGGCGGCGATCATCACGCGCGCAGCGTGCTTGTAGGTGGTGAAGACGCCGCGTACCAGCACGGCCATGGTCTTGTCGAAGTCCTCGAGTGGCGTCGCGGCGATGGGTCCAGAGATGCCGACGATGCCGGCATTGGCGAAGCAGCCATCGAGGCGACCCCACTTCGCGATCGCGGCGTCGGCTGCGGCGGCGACGTCCGCTTCATTCGTGACGTCGCACTTGACGAAGATTGCCTTGTCGCCGAGTGACTTTGCAACTGCCTCTCCGCGCTCGACGCCGTAGTCGGCGATGACGACCTTGCCGCCCTCTGCCACCGCGAGGCGCGCGGTTTCCTCACCCAGTCCGCTTGCACCTCCGGTGACGAGCGCAACCTTTCCCTCGAAACGACCAGCCATGATTTCCCCCTTCGTCGGCGTGTTCGCGCCAACTGTAGTGTCGGGCGAGCGAGGGGCCGAATTCAGGGAGGGGACACGATGTCGAAGCCGCCGTACGGGGTCGGAGCCGGCCGCATCAAGGGAACGGGTACGCGACAGACCATCATCGCGTACTTCTCGATGCGCGGAGTCGGATTCGAGGAACGATGCGCGGCGGCTGCCGCCGCCGGATTCGACGGCATCGGGTACAACGCTGCCGAGTACCTGAAGTTGCGATCCGAGGGCTGGACCGACGATCGCTTCCGGTCGATTCTCGACAAGCACGGCGTGCGCATACTCGAACTCGAGGCCTTGCGTCTGCTCGACGACGACGCATCGCGCGACTTCGAACACATCGCGCGGACCTTCGGCGCCGAGCGCGTTCAGGTGATCGCGCCTTTCGCGGGCAACGTCGACATCGACCTCAACGTTGCTGGTCGGTGGATCGGTGACCTTGCGCGGCGCACCGAGGATGCGGGTGTGAACTACGCGATCGAGTTCCTGCCGCCCACCCGTATTCCCGACATCGCGACCGCACAGAAGGTGTGCGCCATCGCCGGTCATCCGAACGTGGGTCTGTGCGTCGACACGTGGCACGTGTACCGCGGCGGCGGTGCGGCGTCGTTGGCCGACCTCGATTTTGCCCGGGTGAAGAACGTGCAGGTCGATGACGGCACGATGAAGCCCGTCGACCCCGACTACATCCCGGACTGCATCCACAACCGGGAGCTGCTGGGTGACGGTGAGTTCCCGCTGGTCGACTTCTTCCGATCGACTCCGCCCAATGCGCCGATCTCGGTCGAGATCATCGACGACGACCTCGACCTGATTCCGGCGGCCGAGCGGGCGGACCGCATGGCCCGGGCCCTCGAGCGCACCCTCGCGAAAATCTGACCCGGTCGGGTCGCCAGCCCTGACTTGCCGAAATCCACGCCGGATGGGGGAGAATGAGCGCATGGGAATCCAGCCTCCGCAGATCGGGCCGAAGAGTCCGGAAGAAGCCGACATCAAGGGGATCAACCCCTTCCGCGACTCCTTCATGCATCAGTGCCCGCACATGTACTTCAGGCGCATGCAGCAGGAGACCCCGCTCTACGACGTCGAGGGAACCGACGTCCACATCGTGACGCGCCATGAACTGATCGTGCCGATCGTCCGCGACATCGAAACGTTCTCCAACCAGTTCGGTAGCGCGGGCGAGCCGGCAAAGGGTGACGTGATGCAGAAGATCAAGGAGATCTACGCCACCGGTTGGCCGCCCGTGCCGACGATGCTCACGATGGACCCGCCGTGGCACACGCGCTACCGCAACACCGTTGCGGCGTACTTCACGCCACGCAAGATCGCCGAACTGCGCCCGTTGATCGAAGAGTACGTCGACTCACTGCTCGACAAGATCCTCGAGAACCCGAACCGCACCGTCGAGTGGGTCTCGGAGTTCGCGGTTCCGCTGCCGGTCATCGCCATCGCGACGATCCTCGGCGTGTCGCCCGACAACATGGCCGACTTCAAGCGCTGGAGCGACGACAACATCTCGACCATCGGTTCGTCGGTCACCGACGAGCGCCGAATCTCGGCAACGCAAGGCATCGTCGAAATGCAGCACTATTTCGCCGAACGCCTCGAGGCGCGTCGCAACAACCCACAGGGAGATTTCCTCTCCGACCTCGTGAACAGCGAGGTCGACGACGGCGAGGGCGGCAAGCGCACGCTGCACATGCCCGAGATGTTGTCGATCATCTCGCAGTTGCTCGTGGCCGGCAACGAGACCACCACCAACACGATCGCCGAAGGCATGCTGTACTTCGGCCAAGACATGTCGGTGTGGGAGAAGGTTCGCGCCGATCGTTCCCTCATCGGTCCCGCGGTCGAGGAAATGCTGCGCCTTGCTTCGCCGTCGGGTGGCATGTTCCGCGTCGTCACGAAGGACGGAGTCGAGATCGACGGGTGCCCCGTGAACAAGGGTGAGCGCGTGATGGTGATGTACTCGGCCGCAAACCGTGACCCGAAGGTGTGGGGCGAAGACCCCGATCGCTTCGACCCCACGCGACCGAACTTGAAGGAGCACCTCGCCTTTGGCAAGGGAATCCACTTCTGCATCGGCGCACCGCTTGCTCGGCTCGAATTGCAGATCGCATTCGAAAAGCTCGCCGACCGGGTCGCCTCGTGGGAGTTCGCCGAGTCGAACGACTTCCACTATCACCCGTCGTTCATGCTGCGGGGCCTCCAGAAACTCGACCTTCGCCTGACGGTCGCCTGAGCCTCGGCCGTAGACTTCGCGACCATGGCAGGTGAACGGGTACTCGTTGCAAAAGTCGGCCTCGACGGCCACGATCGTGGCGTCAAGGTGGTCGCGCGCATCCTTCGCGACGCGGGCTTCGAGGTCATCTACACCGGTCTTTTCCAGACCCCCGAAAAGGTGGCCGCCGCCGCTGTCGACGAAGACGTCGATGCCGTCGGGCTGTCCATGCTGTCGGGTGCACACATGACCCTCGCGCCCAAGGTTGTCGACAAGCTGCGTGAACGTGGCGTCGACGTGCCGGTCATCGTCGGGGGGATCATTCCCGACCAGGATGCGCCGAAGCTGAAGGCCGCCGGCGTAGCCGGAGTTCTCAGTCCCGGGTCGACCGCCGACCAGGTCGTGGCGCTCGTTCGCGAGATCATTGATGCCGCAAAAGCCGGCACGTCGGGTGTGGCAAAGTAGCCCCGTGTCGGCGAAGAAAGCAACGAAGAAAGCAGCAAAGAAAGTCGCGAAAAAGGCCGCACCGAAAAAAGCGGTGAAGCCAAAGAAAGCGGTGAAGAAAGCCGCAAAGAAACCGGTGGCCAAGAAGCCCGCGGCAAAAAAGTCAGCCGCAAAGAAACCGGCGAAAAAGGCCGACAAGCCGATGGAGCAGGCCGAGCGTTTGTTGAACCTCCTGGCCTTGTTGTCGCACGACAGCAACTACCGCACACTCGAAGAGATCCACTTTGCGACGAACATGTATGGCGATCGGTCGCTGTTCGAACGCGACAAGGCGATTCTGCGCGAGATGGGAGTGCCGATCGACTCGAAGGTGCTCGGTGGCAGTCAGGCCGGGGTGTCCAGCTACCGAATCGACCGTCGTGAAATGGAACTGGCCAACATCGATTTCACCGACGACGAGCGTCGCGCCCTGCAGTTGGCCCTCGCAGCGGTGCACGTCGATTCGATGTGGGCAGAACGTGCGCGGATGAAGCTGAATCTGCCCGAGGCAAAGCCAACGGTCGCACAGGTGAATCTTCCCGCGTCCAGCAAGCTGCTTCCTGCCCTCGCCGAAGCGGCAACGCGCATGGTGCGCGTGCAGTTCGACTACGCAGGCGGTTCGCGTCGGTCGCTCCAGCCCTACGGACTGCTCAGCCGTGGCGGCTATTGGTACGTCGTTGGTAACGACCTCGACCGCAAGGCAATTCGCAGTTTCCGTGTCGACCGCATCGTCGGCGACGTCAAGTTGACGAATGACTCCTTCGTGCGCCCCGACAATTTCGATGTCGAGGCCGCCGTGGCAACCGACGCCGAAATGCTGGGCGACGCGAATGGTTCGGTCGCCCACGTTTTGGTCAGTGCAAAGCTCGCGCCAAGTGTGGTGCGCGACTTCGGCGAGAACTGCGTAGTCGAAAAACGTGAAGACGCAGTCGTCGTTGCGGTGCCGTGTGCCAACCGTTCGGCTTTCCGTTCGTGGGCGCTGGGGCTCGTCGCGGGCGCCGAGGTGTTGTCGCCGCCCGAAGTGCGCCAAGACATCATCGACTGGCTCGACAAAATGGCAGGTGCATGATGGCCAAGCGCAAGTCGTCCGACCGCGTACAGGGTTTGCTCGTCATGTTGCCGTGGCTCTTCGAGCGCGAGGTGGTCTCGATCGATGAAATGGCCGCCACGTTCGGCCTCGACCGTGAAACCCTGCTCAGCGATCTCAATCTGTCGACCTTCTGCGGCACGCCGCCCTACACGCCCGACGAACTCGTCGAGATCTTCATCGAAGACGACGAGGTGTGGATCCGCGAGCCGCGCATCTTCACCCGACCCCTTCGATTGACGGTCGAGGAGGCATTCACCCTGAAGGCGGTGGGCGAGGCCGCCCTCGCGGGGATGGGAACGGGCACCTCGTCGGCTCTCGCTTCCGCGTTGGCCAAGTTGCCCGACCTCGCCGACGATGCACCGGTCGTGGTGCGTCAGCCGCGCGACCCGAAGCTCGCCGAGTTGGAAGACTGCGCGGCGTCCCACGAGATTCTCACCATCGATTACTACACGCCGCTCACCGACAAGTCGACGAGTCGCGACATCGTGCCGATGCGCTTGTGGGTCGATGGCGAGCACTGGTACTGCGATGCGCTCGACTTCCTCTCGGGTGAGCACCGCCTCTTCCGCCTCGATCGGATGAAGTCCATGAAACGTACGGGTCGTTACGCCGAGGCCAGTGCTCTACCGGCGATTCCCGACGAGCCGGGTTTCAACTGGTCGGCCGATTCCGAGGTGGTGACCCTCCACCTGAAGCCCGCGGCGCGGTGGGTGGCCGAGCGTTATCCGACGCTCAGCGTGAAGCCGCTTTCCGCCGGTTCGGTGGAAGTGAAACTGCACGTTGCCAACGAGGCGTGGCTCGGGCGGTTGCTCGTGCGGGCGGGCAACGATGCAAAGGTCGTCGCGCCGTCGAAGTACGCAACGCTCGCCGGCCGCACCGCACGACAGATTCGCGCGCGCTACGCCTGAGCAGCCTCAGGCTGCTTTTTGGCCGGTGATTCTTCGGAGGTCGCCGAGGGTGCTGGCGCCGTGGTTCTTGATGAGTATCGACAACAGTTGTGCGGTTGCCGTTGCGTCACACAGGGCGTCGTGGGCGTTGTCGAGGGGTATGCCGTACCGTTCGCACAACGTTGCCAAGCGATGCGACTCGGCCCGTTTCGGGTCGAGCTTTCTCGACAGCTCGAGGGTGCACACGGGCTGGGCGACGTCGAGTGCGATCGAGTGGCGCTGCGACTCGGATGCGATGAAGCCGTAGTCGAATTTGGCGTTGTGCGCGACGAGCACCCGCCGTTTGGCGAGACGTCGAAGCCGACGGAGGGCACGTCGTGTGGTGAGGCCGCGGTTCACGTCGTCGTTGGTGATGCCGTGGATCTCGTGCGCCGGCGGATTCGGCGAGTCCCATGGCAACGTGCCGTTTCCGGGACGAACATAGGTGGAGAACCGACGCTTGATGCGGCCGCTCGCATCGGTGATCACGGCCCCAACCTGCAAGATGACGTCGCTCGATGTGGACAGACCCGTCGTCTCGACATCGACGA
>DAINNS010000063.1:0-7708 GCA_036735765.1 Ilumatobacteraceae bacterium
AGCACCTCGCCGGGATGAATGGGTTCCATGGCTTTCTTCACTGCTACTCCCTTCAATGGTAATCCGTTATTTCGACATTCTCGGGGCCGGCTTTCGTCCAGCGAAAGCAAATCCGCCATTGTTCGTTGACCCGAATGCTGTAGTCGCCGCTTCTGTCGCCCGTCAGCTTTTCCAGTCTGTTACCCGGCGGGATTCGCAAGTCATTGATTGATTCAGCAGCGTCGAGAATCAACAGCTTTCTCAACGCGACTCTTTGAATATCCGGATGAAACTTCTTGACGCGCTCACGTTGCCAGACACGGGCGGTGTCCGCATCGGAAAACGAGAGCAACATTACTGAAATTATAACGTGTTGCGTTATTAACGCAACACGTTATATTCTCAAAACACCAAAACCGCCGTCGGGCATGCCCTGGCCGTCGCGCTGATCAGAGCGTGTAGCGATAGATGTTCGTCTCGCGAGCGACGAAACCGATGCGCTGGTAGAGACGGTTCGCGGCCTCGCGCGACGGTCGCGAGGTCAGATCCACGGTGATGGCGCGGTGTGCTTTCGCATGGTCGAGTGCCGCGCGGTTCAAGGCCTCGCCCACTCCGTGGCCACGGGCCGAATCGTCGACGACGACGTCTTCGATCCAAGCGCGTACGCCGGTCGGAATGCGGAACATCGCGAGCGTCAGCGAACCGACGATGCGACCCTCGACGCGGGCAATGAACATGGTGCTCGCTTCGGATCCGACGAGGTCGGCGAGTTCGGCCTTTGTCGGCGGTGGGTTCGACTTCGAGAGCTGCGGAATGAGTGCGGCCATCGCCGCCACGAGTTCGTCGGTTGCCTCGCTGGCGATCTCTATTCGTGCGCTCATGTCACCATTCTTGCCCCTTCGTCCGTGGTCCCGCGTGACATGACGGGGATGGACATGACGTAGAGTCGCCGCATGATCTTCAAGAGCCTTCGTGTGCCGGCCTCCGAGTTCTCGTCGGTGACCGGTTGGGATGCCAAGCCCGAGGGCATGTGTCGCGGCGAAGTGTGCGTCCCCGCACCCGGCGCACTCGACAACGGCGCGGTCGACGTCACAGTTGCAGCGTCGCGTCTCGGCATGCCCGTCGTACACGACGCCGAACACGGTGTGTGGTCACTCGGTCCGGCAACGGCCACGGGTCGCACACTCTCCAGTGCGATCGCCAGGTTCCCGTCGTCGCTCATCGACGCGATGGGGCGCGGATTCGACTTCGCTTCGTTGCGCGGCCGCCGGGTGATCATGATCGCCTGGGCCAGCTGGTGAGGCTGCCGCACGGCCCTGCCCGGGTGGCAGGCACTCCACACTGAAATCGAACCGCTTGGTGGCACCGTCGTCACGGTTGCTCTCGACATCGACCCGACGCACGCCAAGCCATGGATCGACGCGGCGGCACCGACGCATCCGTCGCTCATCGACACGACGCATTGCACCAACGAACTGTTCGGATTCATCAACGTACCGATGGCGGTGTGGATCGACGAGAACGGTGTCATCGTTCGACCGGCCGAACAAGCATCGATCGAGCGCAGTCCGGCCCGCGACATGCAGATTCCCGAGGGCATTCCCGATCGCCTCAAGCGCATGATGACCGAGGTCAAGGCGATTCCCGATGATTCCGCGGCGTACCGTGCCGCACTTCTCGATTGGGTGCGCAACGGATCAGCAAGCCCGTTTGCGATGACACCCGACGAAGTCGTCGAGGCGTCACGCCCGTTGTCGCACGATGCCGCTCTCGCCTCGGCATGTTTCTCGATGGGCGAACATCTCCACCGTACGGTGGGCCACGATGCCGCGGTGCCCTACTGGCGACGCGCACATGCGCTCGACCCGGACAACTGGACGTACAAGCGGCAGGCATGGACTCTGGTCACCACGCCCGAGGGCGCAACAGAAAACGACCTGATGCAGGGCCCCAACGACGTGTACGAAGGCAACTGGCTCGACGATGTTCTGGCTGCGGGCGGGGGCAGCAACTACTACGTCCGAGCCAATTTGGAGCGTCCGAAATAGCCCAAATGGCTGGATAGCGTGAGAGCGTCATGGGCGGCACCGAGCACATCCGTTGGATTTCCGAACCCAACCTCGTGAAGCCCACGGTCATCGCCGCGTTCACCGGTTGGAACGACGCCGCCGATGCCGCTTCGTCGGCATTGCAGAATCTCGTGCAGGGTTGGGGTGCTTCCGCACTGGCCGAAGTCGACCCCGAACTCTTCACCGACTTCGCCACCATTCGCCCGCAGGTGAAGTTGAGCGATGGCCGAGTGCGTCGCATCGTGTGGCCAACCATCGGCTTGTGGCACGCGCGGTCCGCAGGAACCGACGTCATCCTCGTTCTCGGACCCGAGCCCAGCCTGCGCTGGCGACTTTTCACCGACCAGTTGTTGGGGGTGTTCGAAAAGTACGACGCAAAGATGTTCCTCACACTCGGCGCTCTGCTCGCCGACGTGCCCCACTCTCGGCCCGTACAACTCATCGGCACGGCCACCGACGACTCGCTCGTCAACCGGTACAGCCTGCAACGCTCGCGCTACGAGGGCCCGACCGGCATCGTCGGCGTGTTGCACGACGTTTGCGGTAAGGCTTCTGTTCCCTCGGCCTCGCTGTGGGCTGCGGTTCCCGCGTACGCCGGACAGATCACGTCGCCCAAGGCCGCGGTCGCATTGATGCAACGCGCCTGCGACATCATCGGAACGCCGGCACCGGTGGGCCACATGATGGACTCGGTCGCCGCGTACGAGGCGCAACTCGACTCGATGATCGAAGACGACGATGACTTGCAGTCGTACGTCGGACGTCTCGAAACGATGTCCGATTCCGGAATGTCGATCGATGACGACGACGATTTCGACCTCGAAGACGACGACACACAATTGCAGTTCGACTTCGCAACGGATTCCGGTGACGATGCCGTCGATCTCACAGATGCCGATGTCGGCGACACCGACACCTTGATGGAGGAAGTCGAACAGTTCCTCCGCGACCAGGACGGCCGTTAGACCGACTCGCCGCTGCGCCAGATCGGTTCGCGCGGCGCATCGAATGTCGCGGTGTGGTCACCGCCATCGAGTGCGTTGAACGCCATCGGCCCCCACCACTGTGCACCCGCGGTGGGATGCGGCAGATTGTCACGCGAGAACCAACCGACACCCGACGTTTCGAGTGGGTGTCCACGAAGTTCGCCACCCGTTGCACGGCAGTGGAACAACAACATGTACATCCCGAAGCGCGAGAATCCCATGCGCATACCGTCGACGACGCCGAGCAACCGCACCGCTTCGCATTCGATGCCGGTTTCCTCGTGCACCTCCTTCAGCGCAACCTCTGCGGGCGAATATCCGACGTCGGCCCACCCCGTTGGGTACAGCCAGATTCCGCTGTCCTTGCGCTGCACCAGGAGGATTTCGTTCGCGTCGTTGCCGACGATGGCACCGATTGCCACTTTCGGGGTGACGTAGCCCGGCACTCCCTCTCCGATGCTTTCCATCCACTCCTGAACGAAGTGGTCCTGTTCGCGACGCACCTCGAGCGCATCGTCCGCGGCCGCCTTGATGTCGGCCGCGACGTGAAGAACCTCTTCGTAACGTTCACGCTCGTAGAGATTCTGGGTGAATCCCATGCCCGTTCGCGCGATTGCTGCGAGGGCCTCGCTCCAACGCAACAGATCGCGCGTGAAATCCTGGGGCCCGAGTTCGCTCACGTGCCGAGATTACTTCGTCCCCGCGGCGTGCCGACACCGGCTATTTCGACACGGCGTAGAGCAACGCCTTCTCCACCTCGGCACGGTGCACCGTGTCGGTGAGTTTTCCGCCCGATGCCGACCGCACGTAGAAGGTGTCGACGACCTCGTTCGTCAGGGTCTGCACCCGCGCATGACGAATGTCGAGGCCCATGTCGGCGATCGTTTTCGCGATGTTGTGCAGCAGGCCGATCTTGTCGGGTGCGCGAACCTCGAGCAGAGTGCTGTTCGACGACGCAGCGTCATCGAACCGTACCGACGGTGGCGCTGGCGGGATGGCGGTCCTTGCGCGGGACTGACCGTAGTCGCGGGCACGTTCCACGAGACGTGCCTCGAGCGCGAGTTCATTGCGCAGTGCGCGTTCGACACTGTCGATGACGCGTCCCCACTCGATTGCGTGCGTCGCGGGTGGCTGCACGCGGAATTCCGACGCGGCCATTCCCATTTCATCCGAGTGGGCTTCTGCACCCAGCACGTCGAGGCCGTGCAAAGCCATCACGCCGGCCACCTTGCTGAAGGTTCCCGGTCGGTCGGGGCTGACGACGATGATCGAATTTTCCGTCGTGCACGCCGCAAAGCGACCGTCGGCCATCATCTCGAGGACCTCGGCATCGGGGAACAACTTCCACGTCACGTCGTGCACATCACCACCGCCGAGAACATGGTGCACGCGTTCGGTCAGTTCGGCGACGAGGCCCGCCTTCCAGTCGCTCCACGCCGACACGCCGGTCGCCTTCGAGTCGCTTTCAGTGAGCGCACGCAACAACTCGAGGGTGAGCGACGACCCGAGTGCATTGGCGACCGCAGTGATGGTTGCGTCGTCGGACAGGTCGCGACGGGTGGCGGTGTCGGCGAGAAGCAGGTGGTGTTCGATCAACGCCTGCACCGTGGCGACGTCGTCGGGTGACAGCCCCATGCGCGGCCCGATGGTGGCGAACATCTCGACACCCACCTCGGTGTGGTCTCCGGGGTAACCCTTACCGATGTCGTGGAACCACGCGCCGAACATCAAGAGATCCGGCCGCGACACGGTGTCGGCGATCGACGCAGCATTCGCCATGGTTTGCCAGAGATGACGATCGACGGTGTACCGGTGATACGCATTGCGCTGCGGCTTGCTGCGGTTCGGCGCCCACTCGGGGAGCACCTTCGTGATGAGATCGCGCTGGTCGAGCGATTCGAGGACCGGAATCGCACGCTCCCCCTCGAGCATCAATGCGACGAAGTCGTCGCTGGCGCCCGCCGGCCACGGATCGGGCCACTCGGGCGTTTCTTCACCGAGGCGGTTCAGCGACTCACGGTCTATGCGTGCGTTCAATCGAGCCGCAGCAGTGGCGACGCGCAACACCAACGTCGGATCGGTGGCCGGGTTTGCAGTTTCGTCGAGGTGCACCTCGCCACGCACCAGTTCGACGCCCGGGGCCAGACGGCGCGACGGTTCGTTCGCATTTGCCGGAGGGTCGAGTCGCGCCCATGCTTCGTCGGCAATCCACGCCACGCTGCGTCCGGCCGCCGCGATGCCCGCCATCAATTTGTCGGCGTCGCCGAACCCGGCGAGTCGTGCGACCGCATCCTGGTCTTCGAGGCGCAGGACGTCACCCGCACGTTGGGTGGAGATGTGCAGCGCCACGCGCGCGGTGAGCAACATCTCGTTCGCGCGTTTCAATTCCTGGCGGTCGGCGCCATTGAGGACGAGGCCCGCATCGAGCGCCCACCACAACGCGTGGATGTCGCGCAAACCGCCGAGGCCTTCCTTCAGGTTCGGTTCGAGGAGAAACGCGACCTCACCCGCGCTTGCATGGCGTTCGATCACGCGTTTGTGCACGTCGCGCAGCGAGTCGCGCCCTCGTTTGCGCCACCGATCGCGCGCCTGTTCGATGACCTCTGCGGCCAGGTCGGCATCGCCCGCCACGGGGCGTGCGGTCACCAGTGCGGTTGCGGTGTCGAGGTCGCTGTCACCGATGTTCTTCGT
The DNA here is from genome assembly GCA_036735765.1 of Ilumatobacteraceae bacterium. GTDB lineage: Bacteria > Actinomycetota > Acidimicrobiia > Acidimicrobiales > Ilumatobacteraceae > F1-20-MAGs119. The sequence continues at coordinate 5,726 of DAINNS010000063.1, forward strand.
CTCCTTCGGCGTGCGCACTGCATGGCCAACCTTGAATTTCAGATCCCACAGTGGGTACCACAGCGCACTGGCCAGCTCGTCGATCTTCTTCACGTTGCGGTGCACCAACAAGACGTCGAGATCACTGAACGGTGCCATCTCGCTGCGGCCGTAGCCACCCACGGCGACCAACGCAACGTCGCCTTTGACGCCCGCCTTCGCTCGCGCTTCGTCAAAAAGCGAAACGAGCAATTCGTCGGTGAGGGCCGAAAGCGTCGCGCAGAACTCGGTACCCGAGGCGGGTTCGGTCACGCCCCAACCGGCAAGAAGTTCACCGCGTCGCGAGGGGAATGTCGTCTGGTCGATCATCGAGGGTCAAGTTTCCCCTCGGCGCGACGTCGCTGCAACACCGTGCTCGCCTTGGCCGCTCCCCACACGATGCCCGGCTCGAGTAGCGACTCATCGATGTCGTTCCAGTGCGCGGGGCCGATGCCGTACACGTCGTCCGGGTTGATTTTCTCGTCGTACTCGTCGCGAGCCTTCACCGGCATTCCCGCATCACGCAGAACAGCCGTCGGGAACCGCACCGCCTCGCGGAGCGTCTGCAGGGGGTTCACCCGCTGCACGTCGACGTCGACCTCGAGGGTCGTGCGAAGTCGCGCCACCACCCACGCGCTCCCCTCGCGCGCCGCATCGGCTGCAGCTGCGCGGAACTCGGGGGTCACATCACCGTTGTTCGCGACACACGTGTCGACCGCGACCCGTACCAGCCACGCCTCAGCGACGCCTGCGATCGCCTCGATCAGGTCGGCCGTCGCGGATTCGTACGTCGTTGTCATGTGGTCCGCAGGCTCTTCACGTGTCGAGCATGACCTTGATTGCGGCGTGACCGGCTGTTCCTGACCCGCCGCGGAGTCGCGACCACAGATTGGATGGCGCGATGAGCACGCGATACGCGAGCCAATATTTGCGACGTATCGCCGCGTTCACCCGATCAGCCGTCGCCGCATCGACGTATTCGGCCGTACCCAGAAACTCGGCCGCACCGGGCTCGACCTTTCCCCGTACCGAACACACACGCAAGCTCACCTTGGGGTTGTTGCGCACACGCTTCACCTTGAACGCTTCGGGGTCGGTCGTGAATGCGTAGCCACCCTCGAACGGCACCACCCACACCGGTAACGACACCGGATCACCGTTGCGCTTGTACGACGTGAACGAGACGTAGCGAGCTCTGTTCAATTCACCAGACATGACCCCGACCGTACAGCGTCGAGGGTTTACACACGATCACTATTCAAGATACCCCCTGGGGTATATTGAATTCGTGAACGAGGTGTGGACGAACATCTACACATCGAAGGGACCCCAGGAACGATCCTGGACGCAGCAGTTCCCTGAAGAGTCGTTGCGCCTGATCGGGGCACATGGATCGGGACCCGAACATGCGGTGATCGACGTCGGTGGAGGCGCATCAGCCCTAGCACTGGCCCTGCTCGACCGGGGCTTCCACGACGTGACCGTGGTCGACATCGCCGCACCCGCCCTTGATGAACTCCGTGCGCTTGCGACGGACCACGGCCACAAGCCCGAGTCGGTCTCCACCGTTGTCTGCGATGTGTTGGACTTCGACCCACCAAGACGCTTCGCCACGTGGCACGACCGCGCGGTGTTCCACTTTCTCGTCGAGTCGTCCCAACAGGTCCGCTACCGCGAGCGCCTGAACCAACTTCTGCAACCCGGAGGACTCGCGATCGTTGCCACGTTCTCTCCCGATGGTCCCGCCATGTGCTCCGGTCTTCCGGTCAAACAATGGTCGGCCGATTCTCTCGCTGCATTTTTCGAGCCGGAGTTCGTGGTGATCGAATCCTTCGTATCTGAGCACGTCACACCGAACGGCGCAGTCCAGTCCTTCTCATGGGTTGCGCTACGACGAGTGAGCCCGCCTCTCACACGATGAGTGTTGCGAGAAACAGATAGATCGCAATCGACAGCAGATCCTGA
>DAINNS010000064.1:0-7639 GCA_036735765.1 Ilumatobacteraceae bacterium
CTGCAGACCTGAGTGCGCTCCGCGTGTCAGGCGGTGAATGCTGCGGTGGCGAGGTCGCGCAGTTCCGAAACCGCCGCGGTGAGCCCGTCGGGATGTTTGAACAAGGCGCTGCCCGCGATGAGCAGGTTGGCGCCGGCCGATGCGGCACCCGCGACGGTCGAAGCAGAAATGCCGCCGTCGACCTCGACGTGGATCCGGTCACCGAGTCCGGCGGCCGTGATCATGTCGCGCACCTCGCGGATCTTGCATTCCATGGTGCCGATGTACTTCTGGCCACCGAAACCCGGGTTCACCGTCATCACGAGGACGAGGTCGATCAAGTCGAGGACGTTCTCGACGGCCGATGCGGGCGTGGCCGGGTTCAGGGCCACCGCTGCGGTTGCACCGAGCGAACGGATGTTGTCGAGCGTGCGGTGAAGGTGTGTGCACGCCTCGGCATGGACGATGAGTCGCGAGCATCCGGCTTTCACATATTCGGCCGCCATGACGTCGGGCGTGAGAACCATCAGGTGCGCCTCAAAGGGCAAGTCGCAGTGCCTGCGTGCTGCTGCGATGACGTCGGGGCCGAAGGTGAGGTTCGGCACGAATTGCCCGTCCATCACGTCCCACTGGATGAGGTCGACACCCGCGTTTTGCAGATCGCGGACGGCCTTGCCAAGTTCAGCAAAGTCCGCGGGCAACACCGAGGGCGCAATCTGGATCGGAAGCGTCACGCAGTCCACTCTACCGACGAGCCGTCAAACGTAAGGTTGACGCATGGAACTCGAGGCCGGTGCCCTCGTCGCCGGTGGCGACGCGATCGGCCGAATGCCGAGCGGCAAGGTGATCTTCGTCGACGGGGCACTTCCGGGCGAGCGGGTCGAGGTTGAACTGACCGACACGCGCAAGGACTACGCGCGCGCCTCGGTGAGGCGAGTGATCGAACCCTCCTCCGACCGCGTGGTTCCTCCGTGTCCCCATGTGATTGCGGGATGCGGCGGCTGTAGATGGCAGCATCTCTCGCCCGAAGCGCAGTACCAGTCGAAGGTGCGCATCGCGGTCGAGTCCCTCGCGCGCATCGCGCGGATACCCGTCTCCGAGGACTTTGTCGCCCGTGCATCGACAGGTGCGCACATCCCCAGCATTGGATACCGCACGACCGTACGTCTCGCGTTCGATGCGGACGGCCGGCCGGGTTTCCGCGAACGTTCGACCAACAGGGTCGTCGCCGTCGACACATGTCTCGTCGCGCATCCGCTGTTGCAGCCCGCAATCGGTGCGCTCTCCGCCCGCAGGGGAACTGGGGCGGAAGTGACGTTGCGTTGCAGTACGACCACGGGTGTCGTCGGCGCGCTCGTTCACGGCGATGAATCCGATGTGCATGGCCTCGACCACGTCGACGTCGTCGGTGACGCGGCGCGCCTCGTCGAGACGGTCCGAGACACCGACATCGTCGTGTCGATGGGCTCGTTCTTCCAGTCGGGTGTGCACGCCGCGGAGGTGCTCGTCGACACGGTTCTTCGCGTCGCCGGGCCGGAAGCTCTCAGCGGAGCCTTCGGTCAGGTCGTCGACGCGTATGGCGGGGTTGGTCTCTTCGCCGCAACGATCGTGCCCACGCACGTGCCCGTCACTCTGGTCGAGTCGAATCCGTACGCCGTGGGCGATGCCCGGCACAACCTCGGTTCCCATCGGGCAACGGTCGTCGAATCGTTGTTCGAGGACTGGCACGCGCTTCCGGCGGGTCTTGTCATCGCGGATCCCGCACGTACCGGCCTCGGCGCGCCGGGAGTCTCGGTGTTGGCCGCCACCCGAGCACCCGTCGTCGTGCTCGTCAGTTGTGACGCCGCTGCGGGCGCGCGTGACGCGAGACTTCTCGCGGAGTCGGGCTATGAACTCGACGATCTTGTCGTGCTCGACCTGTTCCCGCACACGCATCACCTCGAAATGGTGATGCGATTCCGCCGAGCATCCGTGGCCGACGAGAGCAGGCCCGTCACAAGGTCCGTCGGAGGAGCCGTTCCACCCGCTGCATGAACCGATCGCGTTCGAAGCGCGTCGAACGGTCGAGTGAATAGAGGGCGATCCAACGCGCGCGACACCGCCACGAACACAACCGGCGAACGTTGCGCATGATCGTCGCGCGACCCGCACTTCCACAGAGACGATTGACCGTGCGCGACCGACCGTGCGTGGTGATCGCCACGATGCGAGTGACGTTGCGCAGCGCGGGCATCGCGTGTCCGCTGGTGTCGTCGAGGTTCCACGCCACGCCATTGGCCAACACGCGGTCGATCCAACCCTTCAGCACAGCCGGCTGGCCCGACCACCACGTGGGGTAGACGAACACCAGCGTGTCGCACCACGCGACATCGTCGAAATAAGGCACGAGGTGGGGCTTGGCGTCGGGTGCCGCGCCGCGCAGAGTCCACTCGTTGGCGGACACGACGGGCGAGAAACCGCACTCGTAAAGATCGTGCAGACGAATCTCCGCGCCGCGCTCCGTGGCAACGCGCATGACGAGGTCGCGCAGCGCAGCCGAGTAACTCGTCGCGTCGGGGTGGGCGAAGACGAGAAGAACCTTGCGGGTCATCGCAGGGTCGCCAGTCGTTCGCGAGTGCGGGCGAGGAATCGCTCGCGTTTCGCATCGTCGGACGTTGCCTCGCCGGGTCCCGCCCAACACACGAGGGTTCTCGTGCGCCATCCGGTGGCGCGGCGCAACGAACGCCCGAAGGCGTGTGCGAGGTGCCGTGTCGAGCGATGGGGGAAGTGCCCGGGTGGTTCGGCGGCTGTGACAACGGCGACGCGACGCACGTGCCTCAGGCCGGGGCTGATGCGCCCGGTGTCCGCGAGATCGAACGCCACGCCCGGTGCGAGAACCCGGTCGAAGAAACCTTTCAACATCGAGGGGGGCCCCGACCACCACATCGGAAAAACGAACGCGATCACGTCGGCCTCACGAACGAGGGCCGCGTAGCGTTCGTCTGCGATCATCGGCCGGGTCGTCGGGTAAGCGCGCCACTCTTCGGCTGTAAGTGCCGCATCGAAGTTGTCGCGATACAGATCGACGGTCGTCACGGTGTGTCCGGCCGTCGTGAGTCCGCCGACGGTCACCTCGAGCAGTTCGCGAGCGAACGAGTCGGGCTTCGGATGGGTGAAAACGACGAGCGCGGTCACTGCCCCCACTCTACGAAGCCCGTGGCGTGGACTACCGTCAGGCATCGGGGGTGAGTGCGATGGGGGAAGCACCGCGCGGAGTGAGTGACATTTCCGCCGAGTGGCTCGGCGGGGTCTTCGGCTGTCGAATCGACGACTTCGATGTCGACGTGATCGGCGCGGGCGTCGGCTTCATGGGCGAACTCGCGCGCGTGAGGCTCGATGCGCCCGGAGCGCCGTCGTCGGTGATCGTGAAAATGCCGTCGTCGGACCCGGGCGCACAGATGATCGGCGGAATGATGCGCGTGTGGGAACGCGAACATCGCTTCTACACCGAGGTGGCACCGGCGATCGGGTCCGTGCGGGTGCCGCGTTGCTTTCATTCCGGGTTCGAGCCATACGTGTTGGTGCTCGAAGATCTTGCGCCGGCCACCTCGGGTGACCAGGTCGTGGGTCCGACACCCGAGCAGGCGCGTGCAGTGATCGATGCGGCGGCCGCGTTGCACGGTGAGTGGATGAACAATCCGGCGCTCGAACAACTTGATTGGATGCCCGACCTCAACGATCCGTCGACCGGCATGGTCGCCCAGATGTTCCCCGTTGGCTGGCCGACTTTCCTCGAGCGCTATGCCGACAGCCTCCCGGACCGCGTGCTGCGATGGTGCGAGGCCTTCGTGCCGCGAGTCGTCGACTGGATCCACACCTATGACGATTGGCCGACGACATTGATCCACGGTGATTTTCGCCTCGACAACGTCTTTTTCGACGATCGAGGCGGCGTGACGCTGATCGACTGGCAACTGGCGATGCGCGCGCCGAGCACGACCGACCTCGTCTACTTCCTCGGAACGAACATGCCGACCGATCTGCGTCGGTCGATGCAGGTCGAACTGATCGGTCGATACTGCGAGGGATTGAAGAGAGCCGGTGTGCCCGAAGAGTGGGCGAACGAATCTCGCATCATGCGCGGCCTCACCGAAGGCGTCTTGTTCTACTGCACATCGTTCGCCGCAAGCATCCTGACGTTGGATACTGCAAATGAACGTGGCGCCGCACTGATGGACTCGCTCGTGCGTCGTGCGTTCTCCGCCGCTGACGACCTCGATGCCGGCGCGGTTCTTGGTCTTTGACCTTCGTGCTTCGTAGTATCTCCGCTTATGTCCCATTCGCGTAAGTGGCGTGCGTTCCTGTCGGCAGCACTCGTCGTTGGCATGTCCACGCCACTCATCGCGTGCGGTCCGCCAAAGCGCAAGGCCCCGCCCCTGCGAACCACCATCCCCGACCCTCTGGCGGAAGAGGGAGCAACGCGTGAAATCCAGGGGCGAATCGCCGGCCCCGGAGCGGATCTGTCGAACATGGACCTGTCGCGCGAAGACTTGTCGGGTCTCGACTTGTCCGGGGCGAACCTCTCGGGTTCCAACCTCGGTCGGTCGTTCATGTCGCGGTCGAATTTCACCGGCGCAAACCTCACCAACGCCCAGATTCTCTCGGTGAACGCCTACAGGGCGAACTTCACCGACGCCGATCTCACCAATGCGATCATGATCGGCAGTAACGCCGAAGAAGCGATTTTCACCGGCGCCAAACTCGACGGTGTCGACTTCACCTACGCCTACCTGCGTGGCGCGGTGCTCGACGAGTCTGCGTTTTCCATCGCGACGTTCTCGGGCACGGTGATGCCCGACGGCGTGGTCTCCGACTGATGCGCCGAAGGGGCGTCACGACGGCGCTTCGCCTGTCGACCTGTGTCACCCTCCTCACAATTGTTGGAACCCCATTCGCATCACGTGTGGCGGCAAAACCCGGCCCGTGTGCATCGGTTCGCAACGTCGAACTCTCCGACGACGGATTTCTCCTGCGCGAGACACAGGTGCGGATCCTCGCGTGCGCGCGACACATCCAACGAGTGCGATTCGGTCGCGAGAACAAACAGCAGTGCGTCCCATTCGCGAACGCGCTCATGGACATTCTCCGGCCGGGGTTGAAGGATCGGGTGATCGGTCAGTCGCGCCCGCACAGCGCGGGAAACTTCACTGTTGCGCTTCGCGCACGAAAATTGCTCTTCGCCCGGGACGAGGCCACGGGGTTGCCCCGTCATGCGAGTGAACTCGGGTCCCGGCCAGTCTTCGTGTGGTGGGACACGGGCCAAAAGACCGATGGCCACGTGGGCGTTTATATCGGCGGCGGCCTCTTCGTTGACAGTTACGTGGGGTACGAACTCGCGCAACTGAGTGACGCCGAAATGGCGAACATCACAGATCCCACGCGCTGGTCGTGGACGGTGAAGCCAGGTCCGCAAAGAAGGGTGCCGTGGCCCGAGGGTCACTGGCCGCGACAGCGGGTGAACGACGGGTATTCAGTCGTTCGCGTCCGTGGCGCTTGACGCAGCCTTCGCGCGTCGGCCGATGACGACGCCCGAGACGATCGAGACCACCCCGAGCACCGCCCACACAATGCCGACGGTGCGGAACGGCGAAAGCAGGGAATCCGCCACGACCGGAACAGCAGCATTGGCGAAGCGGTCCGCTTCGTCGACCGACGAGACGACCGCCGAGCGCACCGCGCCCGCAGCGACGAGGTCGATCAGGCCGAGCACCAACAACGTGATGCCAACGAACAGCAAGGCGCCACGCTTCGATCGCGACCACCGGGTGTAGAGCGCACCTGCGGCGAGTGTCAGCAGAAGTGCGACCCAGAAGAGCGTGTTCAGTCCGTCCTTGATCGACTTGATGTCAGGTCCGTCATCGATCGGCTCGAGTTCGAGGCCACTCCAGTCGTCGACCTCCTGTTTCAGACCCGCGAACTCGGGGTCGACCTCCACCAGCGCATCAACCAAATCACCAACAACCGCCTGTGCTTCGACGACCTTGGTCTCGTCGATGCCGTTGACGAAGAAGTCGTAGACCTCGTCGGACACTTCATCGACCTTCGCCATGAATTCGTCGTTGGCAACGAGCTCGTCGAGTTTGGTGCTGATCGTCGCTTCCAATTCGTCGAATCTCGCCAGATCCTCGGCGGACGCACCCTCGGTCAGCTTTTCGATGAAGAATCGCGCTGCTTCGTCGCGGACTTCCTTGTCCTTCGTGAGCGCCGTCACTGTCTCGCCCGCGGGATTTCCCGTGCCCACCGACAACCAGGTCGGGAGGGTGAACGACAAGACGAGGGCGAAGAGAATGAACAGAATCCCGAAGAGAACCGCCGGGGCCCGCCTCGCGCGGAAGAACTGGTTGGCCATGGCTCGACCGTAGACCACGTGATGAGGACGGTTGTGCGTGCCGTCCGTGGGGCGGCTAATCATGCGAGATGTTTCGTCGCATCGTCGTCGCCGTTGCCCTTGGGGGAGTGGCCGTCAGTTGTGGTCCGCGCGAGTCGGTCGAACCAGTCACGCAAGGTGGGGACCGTCCGGTTGGTGTCGCCACCATCCAGGTCAACGACTACATCCAGGCCGAGGTCTGGTACCCGGCAGTGCCGGGCAGCGAAGGCTCGGAAACCTACGACGTGAAGACCTTCACCCCGTACATCGTCCAGACGATGCTCACGGGTGATGCGCCTTCGACCTACACCTACGCAGCGACGCGTGACGCCGAGCCGGCGAGTGGCAAGTTTCCCGTCGTGTTGTTCAGTCACGGCTTCGGTGGTTTTCGTACCCAGAGCACGTTCCTCACGGCGCATCTTGCATCGCAGGGGATGATCGTCGTCTCGCCGGATCATCCCTCGCGTGACCTCGCAGCTGCGTTGACCGGCGCATCGTTCGAGACCGACGACCCGCAGGTCCATCTGCTCGAGTCGCTGGACTTTCTCGTGAACGATGCCGAGCGTTTTGGACCGCACGTCGATGCGTCTCGGGTTGCTGCGATCGGGCACTCGGCCGGAGGCGGCACGATCCTCGCTGCATCCCTCGATGAGCGCATCGACGGATACGTCTCCATGGCATCGGGTTTGCTCGGCGCTGGCTCGGACGGCGAATCACTGCCCAACAAACCGTCATTTTTCATCTCGGGGTCGGTCGACGGAGTCGTGCCACCCGAAAGGACCCTCGACGCATTCGAGGCCGCCGCGTCACCGTCGCTCTATTGGAACATCGAAGGCGTTGGGCACAATGGATTCGATGACCTGTGCACCTTCGGCAACGGGCTCGGCATCATCGGCGTTGCCATGGCATCGGGCCTCGACCGCTTGCTCGAGATGCAGCCACAGATGCGCGCTCTCGGCGAGGACGGTTGCGTGGCCCCCGCGCGTCCGGTTGGGGAGACCTTTCCCGCCATCCGTGATGCGGTGGCCGAGTGGCTTGCCTCACTGTTCGCCGGGGCCCCGGCACCTCCGGCTATCCCGACTTCGGTCAGTGTGGACGTGAAATCCAAGTGAGTCGCCCATGTCCGGCAACCGCCTGAGGTGAATTGAAGAATCTCTCCAGTTGGTTACTCTGGCTGAGTGAACACGTCGACGTCCGCAGGAAAATCGTCAAAAAAATGGGGCTTCCTACTGGTCGCCGCGATCGGTGTGGCAG
>DAINNS010000065.1:0-7598 GCA_036735765.1 Ilumatobacteraceae bacterium
CGAGATCCGACGGAACATCGATGCCGAGGGCTTCGAGGTCGTGAATGGCCTCCTTGAGGCGGCCGAGCGCGCCGACGGCCAGCGCGCGCTTTCGGATCACCTGTGGCTCGACCTGCGCCAGGGCGGCCGCAAGGGATTCGCCGCGATCATCGGTTGGGAAGACGACCACGACCACCCCGTTGCCTATGCCCAGGTGTCACGTGGCAACGACAGTTGGGGCCTCGACCTGGTCGTGCACCCGCATCACCGCTACGACATGGCCGCCATCGGACCCGCGATGCTCGATGCCGCGCTCGGTGTCGTGCGCAGCGAGGGTGGCGGTCACGTGCACTGGTGGGTCTTCGAGCCGTCGTCGATCTATTTCGAACTGGCCGAGAAGACCGGCATGCACCCCGGCCGCGAACTTTTCCAGATGCGTCGGGCACTGCCTCTCGAGGCCGACCTCTCGTCGCGAGTCGAACGTGGCTTCACCCGACCGTTCGTGTTTCCCGACGACGCGCCCTCGTGGTTGGAAGTGAACAACCGAGCCTTTGCCAACCACGCCGAACAGGGCGACTGGGACATCGACACTCTCGCTGCACGCACGCGCGAACCATGGTTCGATACCGACGGCTTCCGCATCGCCGAAATCGACGGACGAATCACGGGCTTTTGTTGGACAAAGATGCACCCCGGTTCCATCGGCGAGATCTACGTCATCGCCGCTCACCCCGACTTCGCCGGTCGTGGCCTCGGATCGAAACTCACCATCGCCGGGCTCGTGTGGCTGGCCGAACACGGAGCCACGACGGGCATGCTCTACGTCGACACCCGCAACGAAGCCGCGGTGGCGATGTACCGGAAACTCGGCTTCACACCGACGTACCGCGAACGCGCCTTCGTCGGCGACATCCACTGACACCTTGTTGCCAGGAACACCGATGCCAGGAACACCAAAGACATGAACACCGACACCCTCTACGACGCCAGTGCCGACGACATCGCACGTGTTCTTCATGGCCAGCCCGCATACCGCGTGAAGCAGGTATGGCAGGCGCTCTACGAGCAGTTCCGCGCACCTGCCGACATCACGAATCTTCCCCTCGGCGCACGCGACGAACTCGCCGCCGCACTACCCGAGGCGCTCGAGTGGAGGACCGAAAGCACCGACACCACGGGCGACACCGTCAAGTTCCTCTGGCACCTGCGCGACGGTGGACACCCCATCGAGACGGTTCTCATGCTCTACCCCGACCGCGCGACGGTGTGCGTCAGCACCCAGGCCGGCTGCGCGATGGCGTGCGGGTTCTGCGCAACCGGTCAGGCGGGCTTCAATCGCCACCTCACCGCCGGTGAGATCGTCGAACAAGTCGTGAAGGCGGCTCGGCGCGCGGCGCAGGTCAGCCGGCGCGTTTCGAACATCGTCTTCATGGGTATGGGTGAACCGCTCGCCAACGAAGCCGCGACACGAGCTGCCGTGGAGCGCATCCACGACGACATCGGTATCTCGGCGCGCCACCTCACCGTCAGTACCGTCGGCATCATTCCGGGGATTCGCCAACTCGCAGAATGGCCACTGCCCGTGAACCTGGCCGTGTCGCTTCACGCCGCGCGCGACGAACTTCGCAACGAACTGGTGCCGATCAACAAGCGCTACCCCATCGACGACCTTGTCGATGCGTGCAACGACTACCTCGTCGAACGCCGTCGTCGCGTGAGTTTCGAATGGGCACTGATCGACCGCGTGAACGACACGCGGCGCGACGCGAACGAACTGGCACGCTTGTGCAAGCGACTGCGCCCGAACGCACACGTCAACCTCATCCCGCTGAACCCGACACCGGGCTGGCCGACTCGCGGGTCGTCACCGCAGCGCGTGCGAGAGTTCGCCGACATTCTCACCGACCTCGGCGTGAACGCAACGATCCGCAAGAACCGCGGCACCGACATCGACGCAGCATGTGGACAACTCGCGGCGGGACAGACGATCACGCCCGTACGTTTTGGCCGCGACTCCGACTAGCGCAGGTACTTCGGGTTCGCGACACGCAACTTGTCGACGACCGATTCGAAAACGAACTCCTCGACATCGGCTCGCACCACACCGTCGACGTCGAATTCCCCGCTGCGAAGGCGACGCGCGAGGTCCGCGTCGTCGGCGCAATCGAGTCGCGCCAGGCCGGATGCGTGGCGTTCTTGCTGCTCGCCACCGAGTTCGATTTCCCTTTCGACCATGGCCAGAACGTTCACGGCGACACGGGCGTGGAACTGCATCGCACCCGCGACGTTCGGCATGACCTGGTTCTCGAGCCACTCACGGACGGCCTCGGTCAACTGCGCCGCGGTGGGTGGATCGTGCGGCGCGGTCACTTGACAGCCTCCGACAATTCGCGGATCGTCATCAATGCGTCGTACTCGTTTTCACACACCCGACGGCCGATTGCAGCCAGCTCATGACTGCGTACGACACCGTTCAGGTGGTACGCGGCCTGTGAAATGCACATGAGGCCCCACTTCACGGTCCCGAGCAGTTCCCACCAGCGGAGTTCGCGCTCGTCGATGCGCACACCGGACTCCGCTTCGTACGCGTCCAGCAGCGACGCATAGTCACCCACGCCGGCCACCGGTTTGGCGCCGCCGAACCTCCACGCACGCACGCACACCCATCCGAGATCCTCGGCCGGATTTCCGATGTGGGCCAGTTCCCAATCGAGCACCGCCCGCAAGCCGTCACCGCCGACGATCACGTTGCCGAGATGAAAGTCGCCATGGACGAGGCACCAGTCGCGCGGCGCGGGGCGGTTCGCTTCGAGCCAACGGAAGGCAATCTCGAAAGCGGGATGGGCCTGGCCAGATTCGTCCATCAGCTGCACGTACTTCGCCACCTGATCTTCGCCGTCGAGACCGGCGATCGCGGTGTGGTCGATGCGGTGGATCTGCGCCATTGCTCGGCCGATCTGCGATGCAAGCAGCGGACGCGCCGTCGCAAATGTGTCGTCGCGCAGGATTTTTCTCGCGATGGTTTCGCCCTCGACGGCCCGCATCACCATGAACGCCTCGCCGAGCGGATTCGAGCCCATGCCCCGTGAACTCGTCACGACTTCGGCCGTCGGAACTCCCAGCGAATGCGCGGCTTCGAGAACCGCGACCTCGACGTGCATGTCGCGTGGCGAGCCCGGGCGCTGGCGCTGCAGCACGAACGAATCGCCGCCCATCCGGACACGCCACGTCTCGCGCGAGGCACCCCCGGTGAGACGCTCGAGGGACGTGACGTCGCCCGACAGACCCGCATCACGAAGAACGTCGTTCAGTGTGTCACGCAGTGCCGAGTCAGACGATTCCACCACGCCGAAACGTTACCCTCACGCTCGGTGTCGCCCGCTCTCGAACTCCGCAACATCTCGCTTCATCGCGACTCGACCGTCATCCTCGACGACGTCACGTGGGCCGCGCATCGTGGCGAGCACTGGATAGTGCTCGGCGCCAACGGGTCGGGCAAAACCTCGTTGCTGCGCATCGCGGCGTTGTACCTGCACCCCAGCGCCGGCGAAGTGATCGTCACGGGCGAACGACTCGGCGACACCGACGTCCGCTCGCTGCGCCGCCGCGTGGCCTATATGTCGGCGGCGTTCGCCACCGAACTGCGTCCCCAGCTGCGCGCTTTCGAAATCGTGATGACCGCCAAGCACGCCGCCCTAGAACCTTGGTGGCACACCTACGACGACTCAGACCGCGCAAGGGCCATTGCCTGCCTCGGACAACTCGGCGTCGCACATCTCGCCGACCGCGAGATCTCGACACTGTCCTCGGGCGAACAACAACGCGTGTTCCTCGCGCGGACACGCATGAACGATCCCTCGATCATCCTTCTCGACGAGCCGAGCGGGCGCCTCGACCTCGGCGGTCGCGAACAACTTGTTCGCGCGATCGACGACGTCATCGCGGCCGAGCCAACGCTTGCGACCGCGATCGTCACGCACCACGTCGACGAAATTCCCACGCGGGCGACCCATCTCCTCGCGATGAAACAGGGCCGAGCAGTTGCCGCCGGCCCAATTGCCACGACCCTCTCCGACGAGATCCTGACCGAGACCTTCGAGTTTCCGTTGCGAGTGGAGCGTCGCGACGACGGACGATTCAGCGCGAGGCCGGGCTGACGAGCGCGCGCAGGTTCTCGCGGCCGCGTTCGATGTGGTCGGCCAACACCCGCTCGAGAATCCCGCCCGTCCACAGCGTCCCGCCGTAGTACAGCTCGACGCGCATCACGACCGACTCGCCCTTTTCCACCATCGTGCAGGTCATGCGCCAAGGGGCATGGTCACGACCGTCGTTCTCTTTGCGTTCGAAGACGACCAATTGCGGAGAGTCCGTCGTGCGCTCCATGCGCAAGCGCTTCGACCGAGCGAACGGGCCGACCTTCGCACGCAGTTCGACGTCCCACGCTCCGGGGCCTGCCACGGTTGCACGGTGGACGAGCGGCATCCACTTCGGATACTCCGCCAGGTCGACGACGAACGGACGCAAACGAGTGAGCGATGTCGGCGCCTCGAGGGTTGCCTCCGTGCGCACGATTGTCAGTGCCTTTCGCGACGGTCTTTGTTGCCGAACGCACGAGCCAAGAGCCCACCCGCCGACGGCTCGTCTGTCGACACAGCGACATCCGCGTCGTCGATGAGTTTCGGTGACCACGGCATCGCCCGCGTCTCATCGAGCACGGGTTCCGACTCATCGCTCGATGCCGCATCGAACAATTCCGCGGCCGGCTGGCGACGTTCGCGAATCCGACGCACGTTCGACGCGGACGATTCGGCTTGCTTGCCATGACCGACCGACTCAGCGGGAGCCGGAGTGATGAACAACCGTGGCACCGCTTCGCGACGGTCGTCGACGTGCCAGCCGCGCGGCACGACCAACGCGTCAGCGTGACGCCGACAGAGGATTCCCGTGCCGTAGGGACGGGCCTTCTCCTCGGGCTCGAAATGGCTCAACCAAACCTTCAGATCAGCCGTGTCGAAGCCGTACGCCACGGTGGCCTGAGCGGAACATCCCGGTCGCTCGCACAGTCGTGGCACACCAGAAAATTAGTGCGAGACGCCGCAGTGGCGCGCCATCCTGCAGTGGTGGGCGATACCGGGCTCGAACCGATGACCTCCACGGTGTGAACGTGGCGCTCTGCCAACTGAGCTAATCGCCCCTTTCGGGTGAGCCCGAAGGTTATCGGTTCAGCCGCCCGTTGGGACCGGGTTTGTTGCGCGAACCACACAGGCGCGGCCCATGCCCTGACGGTCGAGGTGCGACTCGGTGTCGGATGGGCATACCGCATCGAACGCGACGAGGCTTTGCACGACGGCATCGTGCGGGCCGTCGCAACGCACCTCGCGGGCGGTGCCGTCCATGTCAATGTCGACACAGGAACCCGACTGCAACAGGTTGTCGGGCCCGCCCGGTTCGGTCGGTTCCGTGAACGCCGCGACGACGACGATTGCGGCGGTGCCGATGGCAATGAGGATGAGCACGAATCGCCACGGAAACTTTGCCGGCGCGACGTCGAAGCGGGCCGGCACCACAGGTCGCTCGACGGGTGTCGACACGTCGCGGTCGCCGTCGTAGGCGGCACGCTTCTTCGGGTCGGAGAGAACGCCCCACGCACGCGACACCGCTGCGATCGACTCGGTGTCGGAGGTAGTCCGCGCGGTGTCGGGATGCAGTTCCCGCATGCGTCGTCGGTACGCGGCCTTGATTGCCTTGGCGCTGGCGTTGCGTGGTACCCCGAGTACTTCGTAGTGGTCGTGGCGCCGATTCACCCGAACATCAATAGCCGAGTTCGGGGTGAATCGCACCAACCAGCTCGTCACCCGTGGCGAAACGCCGCACGTTCTCGCTGATGCGCTCGGACAGCAACGGCACGGCCATCTCCGGCGTGTTGCCGACGTGGGGCGTGATGATGCAGTTCGGCAAAGACCACAGTGGGTGACCCGCGGGCAGCGGCTCAGGATCCGTCACGTCGAGGGCCGCACCCCCGATGACTCCCTCACGCAAGGCCCAAACGAGGTCGTCGGTGACGATGTGGCGGCCCCGACCCACGTTCACCACCCACGCGTGGCTTTCCATCTGTTCGAATTCGCCGCGACTGAGAATGCCGTCGGTGTCGGGGGTGAGCGCGAGCGCCACGACGACGACGTCGGCGCCGACGAGGGCATCGATCAGGTTGACGCTGGTCATCACCGTGTCGGCACCCGGAAAGTGTTCGGGCATGTTGCGCACGACGGTGATGTGGCAATCGAACGGCTGGAGCAGTCGCACCAGCGACGTTGTGATGCCACCTGCGCCGAGAATCGTCACGTTCGCACCGAGCAGATTGCGGCCAACGGGCCCCGTCCATTCGCTCTGCCTCGCGTAATTGCCGACGTTGCGCATGCCCGCGAGCATCAGGGCGAGAGCGTGCTCGGCCACCGGTTCGGCGTACACCCCCTTGCCGCACGTCCACCGCCGCGACTCATCGACGAGGTGCACGTATCGCTCGACACCCGCCCAGGGAAGCTGCACCCACTCGATGTGTGGGTTTGCCTCGAGTGCCTCGCCCAGTTCATGGGCGGCAGTCGGCGATGCCCACACCAATCCCCGCGCGCGCGACACGTCGACGAGGTCTCCCCCGCCCGCGACAACCGCATCGCGCACCCAGCCGGGGGCCGACTCGGGTCCGACGGCAATGGTGGGTGACGGGGGCATTCGACTTCTCTTCTCGGGTTCAGTTGCCGGCGAGCTTGCGTTGCCGGCGATTGCCGATCACGGTGCCGGCCACCATCAGGCCGACGCTGACCACGAGAAGCATCGTTGCGAGAACGTTGATCTGCGGCGGAATCTTCACGCGCGAGGCACCGAAGATCTGCAACGGGAACGTGACGAGCGAACCGGCATTGAAGAACGTGATGATGAAGTCGTCGATCGACAACGCAAATGACAGCAGCGCCGCCGCGAGGATGCCCGGCAGGATCAGCGGGAATGTGATTTTCCAGAAAGCGCGTGACGGCGTCGCGCCGAGGTCCATCGCGGCTTGTTCGAGAGTCCAGTCGAATCCACGGATCCGCGCACGCACCGTGACCGCGACGAAAGAGATCTGGAACATGATGTGCGCGATGATCACCGTCACGTAGCCGAAATTGACTCCCCTGTTCAGGAACAACGTGGCGAGCGACGAGCCGAGAACGATCTCGGGTGATGTCAACGGCAGCACCAAGAAGAGGTTGATGCCACCACTGCCCTTGAACTTGTAACGGCTGAGCGCGAGAGCGATCAGCGACCCGAGAATGGTCGCACAGAACGTGGAAATGAGCGCGATGCGCAGGCTCACCCACAAGGCATTCGTCAGTTCGGATTCAGCGAATGGCTTGGCCCAGTTGTCGAAGGTGAAGCCCTGCCACTTGATGTTGTACTTCCCCTTCGGCGCGTTGAAGGAGAAGATCACGATCACGAGGATCGGCAGGAAGATGTAGAACAGGCCCAGCCCGGCCACGGCGTTCACCACACGCTGGCCGATCCGCTGTCGTCGCGAAAACGCGCTCACGCCAGATCCTCTGTCCCCATGAACTTGGTGTAGATGAGCACTGCGATGGTGATGA